>JARRQQ010000789.1:0-2497 GCA_037381725.1 Sedimentisphaerales bacterium | reverse complement strand
GAGCGAGTTGTTCGTTATCAATTGGAGTGGCTGAGAATGAACGTGATTGTACATTAGAAACTAAATCCGGAATCATGTAGTGACGAACTTAATAGACCAATTGATTGATCCGTATGAACCCGTCACCAGGGCTTACTGCCGATCGTATCGTTTATCGGAGGACCAAGTCGACGATGTCATTCATGATACATTCCTGGCAGCCTATCGTAACTTACCTAAGTACCGCAGACAGACCAAGTTCAGCTCCTGGTTGCGGACCATCGCTCGACGTCAAATTTTCGATCAACAGCGGAGGCGATCCTCTCGCGAACGGCAAATTGATTCGTTCCATCAACTATCTATATCGACTCAGAACCCATCGACACTCGCCCAATCATGGGAACTTCGCCAGAAGCTGCATATCTGTATCGCAGCCGGCAGCGTTTGAGAAGCGAATTGGAAGATATGTATGTGGCGTGAGTGGTCCATGAGAGCAGATTGTAAAGGATGAATATCATGATGGCAATATGGCAAGATGTGCGGTATGGATTTCGGATGCTGGCGAGGAGTCCTGGTCTTTCGTTAGTAATTGTCCTAACGCTCACGATTGGGATCAGTGTAAATACTACATTGTTTAGCTTTGTAGATTGGTTATGGCTACGTTCCTCCCCTTTTTCTGATCCGGATTGTATTGTACGCTTCTTTGCCACGAGCGCACACGGTCGCCAGCGCACATTCTCTTATTCGGACTACCTGGACCTGCAAAGTCAGATGCCTTCATTTGACGGCTTGGCCGCAGTGGAATATCGCGGTGCCACCCTGCGCGGCGAGCCTTGGTGCAAGAGTCTCCTGGTCGGGTCAGTTTCCAGAAACTTCTTTTCCGTGCTGGGTGTGCAGGCAGAACGGGATGACCGGGACCGGCAGAATTTGCCCGGTGTGGTCATCAGTCATCGCTTGTGGAAATCGCAGTTCAACAGCGATCCTAATCTGGTAGGGCGGTCCATTGAATTGACCGGCAGCAGCAGGGTTGTTCTGGGGGTTGCCCCTCCCTCTTTCACGGGCGTACGCCGCTCAGTGCCTACTGATATCTGGTACTCTGTTGAAACATGGGACAGGCCGGAGAAGCGCCAGTCACCCAGAGATCGGAGTTTCATGCTCCTGGGCCGTTTGGGGCCAAACGCCGACATACAAAGCGCTCGGGCTGAAGCGAGGGTGGCCTTCGAGCGGCTGGAGCTTAAAGATCTTTCCACGCTCGAAGACCTCAAGCCGCTGCTCTTAACTGAACCGGAATGTCGGGCCGAGGAAGTTCGCTCCAGCAGCCTGTTTTTGTTAAGTGTCGCGTTGGTTATCCTTGTTATTGCCTTTGCGAACATATCCGGTCTGCTACTGGTCAGGGCCGAGGCCCGCTCTAACGAGATGGGGGTGCGTCAGGCCCTCGGGTGCACGCGTGTGCGTCTCATTCGGCAGTTGCTGACCGAGGGGTGGCTCCTCTCATCGTTCTCGGCCGGATCCAGTCTGTTGTTGGTTTATTGGGTAGTAGGGCTGTCAAGAGCGTTCCTGCCCGCTGCACTGGCGGACCCCGAAGCAGGCATACGTCTGAATCCGCAGGTGGTTGGCTTCACCATAGTGCTCGCGTTCGTGGCCACCAGCCTATTCGGCCTGGCTCCCGCATTTCGGGGGCTAAGCCTAAATCTGCTGTCCGCTCTCAGGGCAGGCGCCCTCCATGCATCGCAAACCCGACGGACTTTTTTCGGCCTCAATAGTCTCATGGCCGGTCAACTGGCTCTGGCGCTCGTACTGACGATGATGGCGAGCCTGCTGCTGCGCAGCTTCCTCAAACTGACAGCGGTCGATCTGGGATTTATACGAAAGAATATCCTCTTGGCGGAGTGAAGAACGCCAGGTTCGCGTTTCATGCACCCTTTGGCGGCAGTCGTGGAGGGGATAGCCGCATAGTGTCCTTGCTGGATTCGACCAAAGGACCAAGCGGCAGCGGCGTCGCGGTGAACTGCAACATCGTGGATACCCATTATTTCGAGACATTGGATATACAACTCTTGGGCGGGCGAGGCTTCACGGAACAAGATGTCCAATCCGGTTCTCAGTCTATTGTCATCAACAAGACCATGGCCCGGCGTTTCTGGCCGGACAAGAACCCCATTGGACAGCTCATAGGTTTGGGACCCGACGCAAGGGATACAGCACGAGTTGTTGGCGTTGTCAGGAATGGTAGATATCACGATGTCGCTGATTCCATGCGGTCGTATATGTTTATTCCCTTTGGCCGGGATATCAGTTACGAGATGACGCTCCTGGCGGAGACGCAGGGCGATGCGCACGCCCTCGTCGAGCCGGTGCGAAAGACCATTCGGCGTGCAAATCCCAACATGAGTCTCTACCCCATGACCACCCTCGGCGATTCTATCCGAAACAACACGTTAGACGAGGAAATCGATGCCGGTCTTGCAGGGTTCCTGAGCTTGCTCGGCTTGTTTCTTGCGACAGTCGGTCTGTATGC
>JARRQQ010000788.1:0-1723 GCA_037381725.1 Sedimentisphaerales bacterium | reverse complement strand
AATAATTGCTATTTTGACGATCTGCCGTCCGCGACGCCCGCGTGGGGCGGCCGTCGCCGAAATACTGTTGTATGCATATCCGCCGATTTTCGTATAATGGGACGTAGTGGCAGTCGCGAAGCCGTCGGGCCTGTTGTGAGGAAAAACGGACCAACTGAAAGGCGGGCAGAAAGATGATTGCTGAGCATCCGGCGACGGGAAAAAAGCGGACTCTCGCACTTCTGTTTCTATGCATGGTACTCGGTCTGTTTGTGGCCATTCATGCCGTCACGAGCGAAGTTGAGCCGAATGCCCCCAACGAGCAGGCAGCGATCAGTGTTGAGCCCAACGACCCAAACGACAAGCGGGCTGTGCGACCCCTCCACAAGCACAGTGCTTTTGCTGAGCGTGCCCGGGAGCGTTTGCGAATGGTCAAGTCGCAAATCCAAGCGAGGGACATCAAGGACCCGAACGTGTTAAGGGCAATGCGGACCGTGCCGCGCCACGCTTTTGTGCCGCCGGGCGGGCAACGGGACGCCTATGGGGACTATCCGCTTCCGATCGGCCACGAACAGACCATCAGCCAGCCGTATATCGTGGCCTTCATGACCGAGGCGCTCTCGGTTGTCCTGGAGATCGGTACCGGCTCGGGCTATCAGGCTGCCGTCTGCGCCGAAATCTGCAAACAGGTCTATACTATCGAAATCGTCGAAGAGCTGGCGAAGACCGCCAAGGCGTGTCTGAAAGAGCTGGGTTACCCGAACGTTTTCGTCAAGGCCGGCGATGGATTCTTCGGCTGGCCGGAGCACGCCCCGTTCGATGCAATTATCGGCACGGCCGCCGCCGGGCGGATCCCCGAGCCGCTGATCGAGCAGCTCAAGCCGGGCGGACGGATGATACTGCCCCACGGCCGCCCCTACGGCTTTCAATACCTTGTCCTCATCACCAAGGACAAAGAGGGTAAGCTCCAAACGAGGAACGTGATGCCCGTGCGCTTCGTCCCCATGACCGGCGAAGTGCAAAAGCCCAAGAAATAATCAATAGTCTCTTTGAAACCGCAGATGGACGCTGATAGACGCAGATTCTTCTGACCACAGAGGTCAAAGGGCACATCGAGAAATAAATCGCAAATCTACTTGGTCTCCCACCAAAGTCTTGGATAGTCCCCTTGCCTTCGAGAATCCACCAGATAGCTCGACTTGAGATGTTAGGCTCTCACACATCACGGATAATCAAGATTAAGAACGTATTCTTTTCCTTCTATGCTTAGAATGGCTCCGTCCTGGAAATGCTCCTCAGAATTGTTCATTTCCAATTTGCCATCCCCGTTCAGGTCGATCCACAAACCGCTCTCATGATAAAGAGCATCATGGTTCATGCTTTCATATGCGATCGCAGTATACTGTTCTGCGCCTATTGATATCTCACCTTTGTAGTGACAAACGGCATAAAACACTGGGCTTTCCGATGCCGTGATCCAAAATCTAAGCTCGTAAGGCCGAACAATCGTCTCGCTTGAGGCTGAGATGACCTCGACATGAATGGAAATCACCGATGCAAACTTTCCCGTTCCTTCATTTTGGCGCGGCGGGCCATCGTCTGTGAGATCTTCGTTGTTGTTGATGTCTACATAGAGAAGCCAGTTGTCAATACTCGAAGTGTCTAAGGCAAAGGAGAAGTTCGGATCGTTGCTGTTACCCAGCGGGATGTAACCATACAGCACTTGGCCTGCTCCATACTGGGG
>JARRQQ010000787.1:1501-3234 GCA_037381725.1 Sedimentisphaerales bacterium | reverse complement strand
GAAAATAAACAAGAACCCCGGTTGCCAGTACAGGCTTTTTCAGTTCCTGAGGACAAGGCTTCCTGAAAAAGCTCCCTACCACTGCTCACACGTTGCCGCCGAGCATGAGGGCCGGGGTTCTTTTTTGACGATGTCCGACGCCGCAATGTCAGACGACTTTTTCGACGCCACACTGATTATTTGCGAAAAATCGAGATCATGCCCAGAAAAATAGCTTGACATCGCTGGGCGAATATGCTAAAATGCGTTCATAGTGCGAGGCGGCGATCTTAGTTGGGGGGAGAGATTTGATACCTGTGTGTTATCATGTCGTTCCAGTTTCCGTCCGGGACTCTGTAATCCAATTGACATGGATGAAAACAGGTAGGAGGAGCGGCCACTTCTTTCTTCCAAATCTCACTTCTGAAATGGACACGCGAGAGTGGGAGTCCGAGGGGTACGAACCTTGGCAGACAGACTCGACGCGTTGATCCTGCGGTGTGATAGATCGATCTCAGTGAGAAGCCTCCTGTGGTCCATCGACAGGGACTGAGTCTGGAATCCTGTTCTGGCCTGAGGCGGCTGAATGTGTGCAGGCAGAATCTTGCGTATCCCGCAAGGATGAACTGCTTCGATCTCGGTAGTCGATCGAGAAAATAAACAAGAACCCCGGTTGCCAGTACAGGCTTTTTCAGTTCCTGAGGACAAGGCTTCCTGAAAAAGCTCCCTACCACTGCTCACACGTTGCCGCCGAGCATGAGGGCCGGGGTTTCTTTTTTAGATCAGATATAGCCTCTCAACCACATGTGAAAACCGTTTAGTTGTACAAAAAGATCAGGTTGAGCGCATATGAGAACTTACTTCACAGTTTATTTTGGCACGGTGCTAGTGGCGATGCTTCTCGTTCCGGTTGTTTCGCGGGTGGCCAGGAAATATCGTTTCGTTGATGATCCCGGCCCGCGCAAGGTGCACCAAAAACCCATCCCACGGATAGGTGGAATCGCCTTGTTCTTGTCAACGCTTTCCTTGATAGCCTTTGCATTCTTCGTGGGAAATCACCTTAGCGAGTATCTGCACGAGGTGGGGACGGAATTTCTTGTCCTGCTCATCGCGGGCAGTTTCGTTTTTGCAGTAGGATTGATTGACGATCTGTATTCTCTCCCTGGTTATGTCAAATTGTCGTGTGTGATCGGCGCCTCAATTGCGATTTGTGCTTCCGGGGCAGCGTTGAGTTCCATTTCTGTCGGGAGATGGTTTGAATACGAGACGGGTTGGGCCGCCTGGCCGCTGACACTACTCTGGATTACAACGATTACGGTGTGCATGAACTTCGTGGACGGCTTGGACGGTCTTGCTGCCGGGATGGCTCTGATAGTATGTGGTGCGATTGCACTTATGGCTTTCTTGAGCGGTCAGATCGCCATGGTGATCTTGATGCTGGCCCTTCTGGGCAGCGTGACGGGCTTCCTGTTCTTCAACTTCTATCCGGCCAAGATCTTCATGGGAGATTGTGGCTCCATGTTTCTCGGATTCATGATTGGAGCCGGTAGCGTTGTTTGCCAGGCGAAGACCCCCACATTCATAGGGCTGGCGGTTCCGTTCCTGGCGCTGGGCGTCCCCATTGTGGATACAGGAATTGCCGTGGTTCGTCGCCGGATCGTTGAGCGACGGTCGATTTTCGCAGCCGATCAAAGCCACTTGCATCACCGCCTTCTGAACCTTGGTTTACACCAACGTACCGTGGTTGTAGTGAT
>JARRQQ010000787.1:0-1394 GCA_037381725.1 Sedimentisphaerales bacterium | reverse complement strand
CGCAAGCTTAGGGGTCCTTATGATGACCGTGGAAGGCGGTTGGTCGGTGGCGCTCTTTGGGATCGGCCTTCTGGTATTGGTTGCGATGTTAGGATGTCTACACGGTGGACGTCTCCACGATATCATTCTGGCGCTCAAACGCAATCGGACCATCGTCCAGGAAAGCAAGACTGCCAAGCATGGTTTTGAAGATGCCGAAACGAGAATGCGCAACGCGAGATCTTTCGGAGTTTGGTGGCAAACGCTCTCGGAAATGGCTCAGCAGATGAATTTCCAAAGCCTCGGGATATGGAACCACCACCGTGATCATTATGTCTTAACTCGTGCATGGAGTATGCCGGAGGGATTATTTGCAGCCGGGAAGACTATGAAGCTAACTTTGCCGCTTCACAAGAATGGAACAATAGAATGGGAGCTAAGGGCGCGCATTTGGATCAATGACTTCCTGGAACTGAGCGGCCATCAGGCCATGTTGCTAGCCCGACTGATGGACGAGTTTCCGCCGCCGGAGCCGCAGCGGGAAACGGAGTCACTGGACCGACATTTGGAAATGACGGTTCAATCCAAGGCCGACGAAAGAGCAGGAGAATCCGTGACAACATTGCAGACCGTAGTGGGAACGGATCATGTGCCGACCCCACTCGACATCATGGGAATCCCCGTGGTTCCTTTCGAATCATACGATCAAGCGCTTGAATATGTTGAGCGGATAGTCAAATCGAACTCTAAATCGTTCTGGGTTGCAATCAATCCCATCAAGGTCTATCACGCCTGGCACGACTCCGAGCTGCGAAATCTTTTGCTCGGAGCGGATGTTGGTATTTGTGATGGTGTGGGGGTTTCGATTGCATCTAGAATCCTCCACGGACGAGACATCAAACGCTGTACCGGATGTGATCTCTTTTTCAGACTTCTTTCCCTCGCCAGCCTAAAGGGGTGGGGCGTCTATCTTCTAGGCGCCTCTACCGAATCCAACGCCGCCGCGCGATTGGAATTGCAGAGGTCGTATCCTGACCTGAAGATAGTCGGATGGCAGGACGGATATTTCGAAGACTCACGTGCCGTTATCAGGCAAATCAATCGCAGCAAGGCGAAATTGCTCTTCGTGGCCATGGGATCCCCCAAGCAGGAACAATGGATTTCGCGTCATCGGCGAGCCATAAAAGCAAATTTCTGTATGGGCGTCGGGGGTAGTTTCGACATCGCAGCGGGCCGACTTGCAAGGGCACCTAAAATATGCCGTGTGGCCGGTGCCGAGTTCTTGTACCGTCTGATCAGGGAACCACGCAAGAGATGGCGGATTCAGAAGGTCTTGATTCCATATTTCGTGCGAGTCGTCGAAAAGAAACTGGTCGATCTGTTTATCTCGGAGGAAGGTCGGATTGACCAGGCGA
>JARRQQ010000786.1:0-1399 GCA_037381725.1 Sedimentisphaerales bacterium | reverse complement strand
TACACCGAAATCGAGGTCCACGACGCCGAAGAGGGTCGCGCCGTAGGTCCCGGTGTTGTTCCACTGCTCGAACTTCAGCCCCGCTTGCGTGTCGCCAAAGTTTCTCCGGCCGATCAGGCACATGCTGGCTTCCTGCTCATTCGGATTGCTCTTAACGACAAACTCGTAGGTCTGCTCACCGCCGTACGTGCCGATGTCATAAACCCCGTCCGGAACATCCGTAGCAACGAAGCCCGGAGAATCGGCTTCCGCGGCAGCTTGCCAGCTCGCGACGCCCGCGCTCGGGTCCGCTTCGACCACGCGAACGCCAGCCACGTCGACCGCGCCCGTACCGTCCGGATCTCCGTTACCCACGCCAAAGTACAGCTTGGTGGCCATGGTCGGATCCACCGCGAAGTCGCTTAGCGGAATCGTCCAGTCGCGCCACGAATCAATCTGTGTGGCTGCGGGATACGGATGAACAATCGTATCGACCGCGCCGGCGCTGTCTTCCAGCGCCACGTAGATCGGTGCCGCTGCGTTGCCACTGACCGAGTCGATATCCTGGGAGACAAAAGCATCGCTCACGTCGCCTTCGATCGTCACGTTGTCGAACGTGTAGGTGCGGACTTCACCGGCTGCGTGAGAGGTCACAAACAGGCCGATGAGAACCGATTCCGGCATGTCCACGGTCATCGGGTTCGATATGGTGCCACCCGCATTGTCGGGGGAATCAGCGTAGAAGAGCGTCCAGTCAACGCCGTCGGGCGAAGAATACCCCGTAATCGTATCGCCTTCACGGACCAGCCGGACCCAGTAAGGCGGTTCGGCTGTGATCGTGCCGTGGAGGCTGCTGGAATTGGCGCCGGCCGCCTCGAAACGGCCCTGGAACGCAATGCCGCCACCATCGCCGCCGGTCAGACCCATAATCATGTGCCTGGAATCGGCAGCCGTCGTTTCACGGATCATGACGCCACCCTTGGCCCAGGTGTTCGAGCCGGTGCCGTTGCTGACCACGTGGGCCGTGATTGTGCCGTCGCCGGTCAATTCCTTGTACACATAGTGGAACTGGTCGGATGCACCCCAAATGTCGGCGCCGGAACCCGCGACCTCGTACGTGCCGGTCTCTTCATCGACACTGAGATTATCCGGCAGGCCCTTGAACTGGAGCGTCAGGTCCGAAGTGACACCACCGGCCGTCAGGTCCATCGGCGTATCGAAGGCCAGCTCGGAAACGTAAGGCTCGACCGTATTGTCATAGGTCAGCGTTACCGGCCCTTCTTCAATCACGACGTATTTCGGCGTCGAGAAGCTCCAGACCGGACCGGGAACCGTTCCGGTGGGCGTGAACTCATCGACTCTCCAGTAGTAGGTCGTGAACAACTCGAGCGGACCGGGATCATACGAAGCTTCAAAGAGC
>JARRQQ010000785.1:0-4158 GCA_037381725.1 Sedimentisphaerales bacterium | reverse complement strand
GGTGCGCGAAGGTGAGCCGCCGCTCGCACAGGCGGGCCCGCCCTTGCCCGCTTACGTGTCTCTGCCGGATACAGGATACATTGCATCGACACGATCGTTGGACGGCTACCCGGTTAAGCTGTTCATCATGGGGTTTAAGGCCGGGGCGGACCATACACATGAAGACAAGGGCAGCTTCGTGCTTGAATTTGCACATCAGACCTTTGCCCTGGACCTGGGGATATGTGAGTACGACGATCCCATTCACGCGGTCTACAAACACTGTCAGCGCCACAACATGCTCGTGCCGGTCGGTATGCCGGAGCGGGCGCATCCTCAACGGCCACTGCCCGTGGACGTCAAGCCCACCGGCCACGGCGATGAGAGGACCTTTCACGCTCGCATCGACGCGACGCCCGGCTGGAACGGCTACTACCGGAAATGGATTCGTTCCTGGGACTCTCCCTCTCCCGACAAGCTGGTCATCCGAGACGAATATGCCCTGGTCCGCGGAAACGCCGTGGAATTCTATTGGCAAACGAAACTGCCCGTTCAGCAGCATGGCAAAACCGTTCTCATCGAGGGAAAGCAAGGCCGGGTTACATTAGAAGTCCCACCTGACTGCACGATCCGCATTGATCGACTGCCACTGGCGGAAGGACAAGAACACAATCGCATTGCCATCCGAAAAGCTGGGACGCAAGGTGTTCTAGAAATCGTCGTTCGCTTGGAGCGCTTAACAAAATGACAATTACTGAACATCCGATTGACTCAGAAGAAGCTAAGTTGCTGATCCAGGAACTCGACGCCGAGCTCTATCAGCGCTACCCGGCACATTCCGTCCACGGAGTCAACATCGGAGAATTTATGAAAGCGGGAGGGAGATTTCTTATTGTCAGGATCGACAATGAATGCGTCGGGTGTGGCGCCTTACGCCCTAGAGATAAATCGTCCGTGGAGATCAAGCGAATGTACGTCCGCAAAGCTTTTCGGGGCAGAGGCATTTCAAGATCAATCTTAAATCATATAGAAATCTTGGCGCGAGAGTTGGGGTATTCTCAACTCATGGTTGAAACCGGGGACCGCCAGCCGGAGGCACAAGGATTGTTCCGATCAAATGGCTACCAACAAATTGAGCCATTCGGCGAGTATGTGAACGATCCTCATAGTATCTGTTTTGAAAAGGACGAATTGTGACGGATTCGCTATTTGCTTCAACACCGATTTTTCCGGTCAAAGAATCCCCAAAAATGTACCTGACACCTTTGATTTTCCAGGAGTGGCGGCCGCTAATAAAACCTAAAAAAAGGAACAATGATGGACCCACGGCATCTGTTCATTGATGAACGCCACACAGGTATGTGTGCCTATTGCGGCATGCATCCGGACACGCGTGATCACGTCCCATCAAAGGTGTTACTGGATGAACCCTCGGAGCTACCGCTCGTCGGTGCTTGCAAAAAGTGTAATGCCTCGTTCTCTCTCGATGAACAATATCTGGCTTGCTTTCTGGATTGTGTCATCTGCGGCAGCGCAGGGCCAGGCGACCTGCATCGTCCCAATGTAAGGCGGATTCTGAAAGATAGTCCCGCGCTACGGCGGAGATTAGAAAGAACCCGAAAGAGGGATGACGCGGACAACTTGCTGTGGGAATCAGAACCCGCTCGGGTTCAAAACGTGGTTCTAAAGCTCGCAAGAGGACACGTCGCATACGAGCTATATCCAAAACTGGAGGAGCCGACCGCTGTCAGTTTTGCGCCCTTACAAACACTGAGCGATGAGGAAAGACTGGCATTTGAGCAGTTTGCCACCGATGACAAGGTCCACTTTTGGCCGGAAATCGGCAGTCGGGCGTTCCTCAGGGCGCTCGGCAAGTCTCCAGATGGGCTCTCGTTCTCCAAGGGCTGGGTCGTGGTTCAACCTCATCGTTATCGATATGCAGTGCTTGAGACAGGAGGCGTACTCGTGCGGATGGTGCTGAGCGAATACCTAGCCTGTGAGGTCATATGGGAATATTGAAGCAGAATTGAAGGTGTCAGATGCATTTTTCGAAGGAATCAGGCCTATCTTCTGCTTTCTCGTTTTTGCCACATAGAAATCACGCGTCGCGTGAAGGAGGTCAGGTGTCTGTCATCCGTTCACCGTCATCCTTTCTCTATCGTCTGTCTTTCGTCATTGGTCTCCCATCATCCACACCAGTCTTGACAGCGTTACTGCCGGCGCATACCCTAGAAAGGCCGACTGATGTTATCGGCAAGAATATGATGGAGATTATTGAGGTATACTGAAGGACAAAGAGCATGTCTCGTGAAGAAATATTACGAATACTGAAAGAATTCAAGGAAGAATACGCTGGCCAATTTGGGATCGTGTCTTTGGGCCTCTTCGGCTCAGCCGCAAGAGATGATACGAAGGAGTCCAGCGATGTGGACGTTGTTGTAAGGCTGAAGAAACAGGATATGTTCAATATGATCGGTATCAAGCAGTATCTGGAAGAGACCCTGCGCGTGCCTGTCGATGTCATCAGCTATCGGGAACGGATGAATGCTTTTCTCAAGGACAGGATCGACAAGGAATCAGTCTATGTATGATAAAGAACTGGTCCTTTCAGTAATAGTGCTGTGCCGGCCACAGGATTTAGGTTGATACGTCCATCATCTGTCCTCCACCGTTGATTTTCGTGTCTTTTTCCAATATCCTTTCTATTTCGGCTTCCATGTTTGAGATAGCTTCGAATGAAGAAAGGATCAACAATGAAGAAGGCAAACTTGTTCCTTGCGATTTGTTTGTTTTACTATTGTGTCGTCGGCTTGGTTCTCGGGGCTGAGGTGACGGGTGATAGAATAGAGAAACAATCAAAACCGGCATCCAAAACATTAGCTGAAAATAGTACCCTTCAAATGACCAATGCTAGGGCCTAGCGCATTTGACAATACAACGGTGCTCCAATCCGCCCTGGACGCCGCTCAGGCACAAGGGCCGATATGCTATCTTCCCGCCGGTCATTACCGTTTGAACGGATCGATAGTCATTCCTCCCGGCGTGACTCTGCGCGGCGCTTCCGGCGGCGTGCCTCATTCGGAGCATCCCATTGGAACGGTGCTTCTGGTCTACGGAGGAAAAGGCATGGCCGACGGAGAGCCGTTCGTTACTCTTAAACCCAATGCAGTCATCCGAAATCTTGTCATCCATTACCCGGAGCAGACTTTGCCGGACGTGGTGCCTTATCCATGGACGATAAGGGGCGACGGCGAGATGTGCCAGGTTCTGGATATAACGATAACCAATCCCTATCAGGCCCTGGATTTCGGTACGAAATGGAACGAGCTCCACATCATACGCAATGTATTTGCGTGCCCCTTGAAGACAGGCGTTTACATCGACCAGTGCACGGATATCGGCAGGATTGAAAACGTGCATTTCAATCCCAATTTCTGGACCCGGATGGCCTTAACGCCGAAATATCCTGGCGGCGATATTAAGGCCTATCTGGAAAAGAATCTGATCGGCTTTAAGATCGGCAAGACGGACTGGGAGTATATGAGCAACTGTTTTGTGATTTTCCCGCGGATCGGCTTTCACTTCGACGACTTCGGTCATGGCCCGGGCAATGCGGTTATCACTCAGTCGGGATCAGATATTTGTCCCGTCGCCGTGCGGGTGGACAAGACTCAGGGTCACGCGGGCGTCCAGTTTGTGAACGGTCAATTCATGGCGACAATCGAGGTGGGCGAGAACAACAAGGGACCGGTGAAACTGACGAACTGCGGATTTTGGGGCGTGCCTGAGACGCAAGAGCAGATCGTCAAAAGCGGGCCAAGCACCCTGATACTCACGGCGTGTCATTTCACGGGATGGGACGCCCGGAAAGCCGGTAAGCCTTGTATCCGGGCGAACGGTGGTCGGCTCATCGTCAATGGTTGCGAGTTTATGGACAAAGCTAAGAAGCAGATCGTCCTGGAGAAAGGCTTGATCGCGGCCACGATAACGGGTTGTTTGTTACGAGGGGAAAAAGGGGTTATTGACCATTCCGGCGCAGACGTTCAGATTGGTCTTAACACAAGGGAGTGAAACAGGATCTTACTGAGGATGTTAGCCTGTTTCGTTGGTCGTTCGTCTTACCTCTTCTTTTGCAACCTACTCAAGAACAGCAGAAAGCTCAGCTCTTTTTGCTGTTGG
>JARRQQ010000784.1:0-2238 GCA_037381725.1 Sedimentisphaerales bacterium | reverse complement strand
GCCCTCATAGAGGAGGATCAGTGACGCGGCCAAAAGTGTCTGACGTGAAGAGCTCTCGAATAGTGGTTTTGCTCCTGTAGATTATTTCGTCAAGACCTTTTGTAAAGAAAGACAAGAGACGAATTGCCAAGTCGCCTCTTGTCTTCAAATGGACTTCTTTTTATGCTTTGTCCATTACAAAGCGTTAATGTGAGCTGCATCCTGTCCGTGTGATCCGTTGTTGGACGTGTCGTTGTCCGAGACGTCCAGCATGACACCGATCCAGTGGTCCCCTCTGAGGATATACCATGGAATCCTCGGTGGATTCGATACCGTAATCGTTACTCTTTCCTTGGGTCCAAGATTACATGAGAAATAGTGTCTATCGAGAAGGACATCCGACGTTGAAATATAGTCGTTCGTGGACAGATAGATATCGACGCCGACAGTCCCGACCCACGAGGAGGAAGAATGATTATAAACGATGTACGACATGGAATCGAGCCGGTCACCCAGTCGGATAATCTCAGGAGACGCCGTCACCGCGAGGCTGATAAGATCAAACTTCAAAGGAGTAAAATCATCGAGGAAGCGCTGTATATCTCTGAACTTGCCTCGGGTGATCGCAGTGAAGAACGCTTGATCGCTCTCATAATAGGACAGAACAGCGAACACATAACGATGGCCGGTCGAGTCAATCCAATAGGCCCCGCTACCATCCATGCCCCCGACACCCCTGCGGTTGCCCCAGAGCAACGGATAGTCCATACCGTCAAATGTGCCGCTCCAGTAATGCATATATTGACCGTTATAGGGAGCCTCTGGATAAAACGACATGTCGCTTGTCGAGCCATAACCATAACAGTTCGTCAGAGCGCCGACGGGTCTGTCAAGGCGGATTACTCCTATGTTGTGCTTAAGGTTACCGTATAATGTCCAACCCTCCCAGCTCAAGAAGGTGACAGCTTTTGCGTTGCCATAGGGGCATATTCCACCGTTGTAAGCCGGCATAACGACAAGGTCGCTGCTCCATATTCCACCGTTTCCTTCATTGACAATATGTCCGGCGGTAAGCACATGGTAAGCATCTATCAGAATCCCGGAACCCGTATATCGAGTCCCGTGCCTTGAAAAATAGATTTTACAAATGGGACTCCGGGGCCAATCTTCCGGATTTGCGATCCAGGAAAGATCCGAGAAATTCATAAGATCAAAGGGATCATCGAGGGCCTGCGCTTGTTCAATCCCGCTGCCCGGAATCCACTGTTCCTGCGGCATACCTTCGAGATTAGAATCCGTATCCCAAATCGTTTCTTCACTTGTGGATGTATCGTACGATACGACTCGGCCCACAGGTGGACCAGCCATAAGGTCGATAGTTTCACCAGGTTGCGGCACGACTTCAAGCACAAAAGGTACGGCGTCAAATTCCGAAGAACCTTGCCCGCTCATTTCGGCCTGATCTTCCACGGCGGCCTGCGCCCAAAGGGTAGCACACGCATACGGGACGACCAAAAGAGCTACAATCATTGTGTTTCTGTGAGTCTTCATTTTGGCTTTCCTTTCGTTTTGAATTTTTGTCTTCTTCACTTGTTCATGCCATTTTCCAGACTGCCATGAAGGTCACCCGGGATTCGCTCATGTCTTTCTGACTTCGTTACGGAAAACACCGGGAAATCTTGTCGAAAAACTGGAGAAAGCCGCACCTTTCTCAAAAAACGTCTTTTTGAGCCATCAATTCTTCCTCACTCCGTCTCGTCTTATAACCTCGTAGAGGTCGATTTCATATTCTCAAAAGGAGAATTAACCCTGTGGCCAACGTGCTGGTTTCTGTACAATGAGACCACGTTTGGGGTGAATGCCGGTATTGGAATGCTCTGATGGGAGGCTTTTTTAGTGGCAGGCAGGTACGAAGAGACTTCTTTCGGTGGTCTGAATTCGCGATTCCAAACGACCGAATGGACAAAAATTCTGAATTCCGCGCTTGGCGAGTCAATAATAGCCGAACTCTATGGCAAGTATTGGCGGCCTGTTTACAAATATCTACGGCGGAAAGGCTTCAGTAATGAACAGGCCAAAGACTTGATCCAGGGATTCTTCAGCGTGAAAGTGTTGGGCCAGCAACTACTCCAAAAGGCCGACCGCGCCAAAGGGAAGTTCCGTACCTTTCTGTTGACGGCCATAACAAACTACGCCATCGATTTGCATCGTCAAGAACGGCCGATACGAAAGTTGGGTGAAGATTATGAACCACCGAGC
>JARRQQ010000783.1:0-2328 GCA_037381725.1 Sedimentisphaerales bacterium | reverse complement strand
GACTTTTCTTTTATTCCCGTTGGTTACATTTTGTCTTTCTGCACAAACCATGCGTTCCACCTGTTTTCTTAAGTTTGCCCTTTATTTGAGAGATCACAGGCTACAATCGTTCCCCCGTCGGCTCCCTTGCGGATATCCAGCGAGCTGTTTATGACCTCGGCTCGATATCGCATGATTCTGAGTCCCATACCATCGCGGAAGCTCTCTCCCGCCGGAAAGTCCAGACCGTCATTCTCAACGGTCAATCTAAGGTGACTACGCCCAGCACTCAAACTGATCAATATCTTCTTGGCGTTGCCGTGCTTGATCGCATTGGTAATAGCCTCTTGCGCAATCCGATAGAGGTTCATCGCTACCGAAACATCATAGATTGTGATAGGGTTCTTGCACTTCAAGCTACACGAAACATCAAAAAGCTGTTCCGTATTTGACGCCAATTCCCGCAGAGCAGATACCAGGCTGTTTTTATCCAAACCAATTGGGTGAAGTCCTTTGGCGAGATTACGAGTATGCTCGGTCGCCAGTCCAACGCATGAGCCTATTTTCTCAGCATAAACCAGTTCAGCCGTCAAGGATTTGGCCGTCAGTTTCTCTCCGAGTACCTCCATCATAAATGCGATTCCAGTTAGCTGCTGACCCAAACTATCGTGTAACTCCTGACCTATTCGCTGTCGCTCATGCTCAACAATGCTTAATAATTCTTTCTCCAAAAGCTTGCGTCTTTCAATCTCCTTTAGCAGTTGCTCATTCGCTCTCGTCAGTTCCGTGGTACGGGCTTGCACCAGCTCTTCCAAGTGCTCACGATATTGCCTCAAATCTTCTTCCAGCTGCTTGCGATCAGTGATATCCAAACAATACTCGATCATCTGGTTGTTTTTTTCACTAGTTCGAGCGGGCACGGATTGTCCTTGCTTCCACACGGCTCTTTTTTTCTGTGGGTAAGCGCATGACAGGTCACCGCCCCGATTCGGTCGCCCAGGCGAGCGGCGGAGTTCGCTATCTGGATTGTGTAATCCCGAGCGTCTATGACATAGAAGGGATGAGTCAAAGACTCCAGCACCGTTTCCATAAACTCGGTTCGCGCCAGGATGTTTCCCATTTTTGGCTTGTGTGAATCAATGGCTTTTTCTGATTTGTTCTTTGCTTTCTTCATATTACACACCACTTGCAGGACAAGCCCGGCCAACTCGCAAACAAAGCTTGTGTTCGTCAGTGTCTGACCTTATCAGTGAAGATATTTCCTGCGATAAATCAATAGTAGTCCAGCGAAGCTTAACAAGAAGACGACTGACGAGATCGTAAGTTTTGCCTGCCGGGTCTTGGCTATTTCCAGTGACTCGATCATATTGTACGTCTCCTGAGTGAGTTCTGCATTGGTCCCGATACTCGAGGCAAACTCGTTGATCTCTCTCATATTAAAGCTATGAAACGTCTGTCGCAATTGTGAAAGTCTTTCACGGCTGTGATGATACATCTTTTCCATGGCAAGGTTCTTGTAGCCGTGCGCTTCCAGCCAGTCATAGAGTTTAGAAGAATTCTCTAACTGCAATTGGGCGTTCACCATGATATGATAGATATTTGAGACGGCTTCCATCGTTGCCGCGTGATGACAGGTCGCGCAGCGCCCCCCTTCTCTACGAGACCTTATGTCGATGATCTCCGGCCGGGATTCCTGAATGGCGTGGGAGCCTTGGCCGTGGCAATATAGACACGTCGGGTTACCCAGCTCGCCGTGAGGCGACCCCAGATGCTTTTCCTTAATATTGGAATGGCATTTGCCGCAAAAGTAGCTGACGGCGCGGCCTCGCACGGCGCTGGTAAACAGACTCTCGGTTCGAGGCACTAATAGAAACTCTCTATCACGGTGTAAGTGCGAGTGGTCCTTGAAAGCCTCCTCGCTGTCAAATTGGTCCCGTTTGACCGAAGGGTCACCCCCATGGCATCCGTCACAAGTGACATTATTCCGAAAGTGAATGCTTTGTTTCCATTCTTCTACGACTTCGCTGAGTTTGCCGGGCAGGTTTTGATGGCAGGACACACAGGCGTTTTCTTTATTCGATGCCCCGGTGCATACCACTGACAGAGATACCAAACAACTGCAAAAAAATAATAATCTTAACTTCATACCAATTGATCTCTTTCTTCCGATTTCAAGGTGCGATGAACAGTCCGTAACTCGGTGATTAGAAAAGCATAGAAGACGCCTAGGGCAAATATCATGACGGCTACAGAATATATAAAACTGCGAGTTTCACCATGGGAACCTTCTGCAGGAATGAGCCCTCCGTGAGGCCACATCGCCCAAATCGTCAGACCCAGAAACAGAAC
>JARRQQ010000782.1:0-2016 GCA_037381725.1 Sedimentisphaerales bacterium | reverse complement strand
GCGAAGCAGCCGAATCCGCCGGCGTCCAGGTCAGAGTCACGTTCATCCCGACGTCCGTGGCGCCATACGCCGGCTGCGGGCTGCCGACCGCGCCGAGTGTTGAGAAAGTCCACACGGCACCCTTGTACGTCGCGGCGCCGTCGAATTCATCCACGCGCCAATAATAGACCTTTTCTGCTTCGAGCGGGCCGGGATCGTAGGTTGTGAGGCCTTGCGGCATTCCCCCGTCCGCGCTGTCTACGGTGCTGAAGTCATCACCAAAGTAGACAGTGTGCAATCTGGAGCCATAGCCGGGCGTCCAGCTTAGTTGGGCGGTTAGTTCAACGGCCTCGGCGCCGTCCGCCGGATCAGGGAAGTACGCCGTCTTAGGCGGAATCGAAAAACTCCAGACGTCGCCTTTCCACGGGCTGTTTGGATCGGCGTCATTGACCTCATCGATTCGCCAATAGTAGGTCGTGCCCGGAACCAGTCCGTCCGGATAGGCGAAGCCGGGAAAGCCGGCGACGTAGAAGTCATCGGTTTGGTTGCCTCGGAACATATCTTCGGCGCCGTTCTCGACGTCCTCGCGATTGTCGCCCAGGTAGACGTCATGCGAAACGGCCTTAGCGCCCACCGTCCACGACAGGTTCACCCACGTGTCCATATGCATGGCGCCATCCGCCGGGATGGGTGTGGAAGCGTAGGGCCAGGGTTCTCCCGATCCCTGCATAGCGCCCACAAGCTCGCCCATGCTCAGAGCCTTGGTGTAGAGCCGCACGTCGCTCAGACGACCTTGCCATATCTCAGCGGGCTGCGCGTCACCGCCCATGTAGAACGGATTCGGATCCATCGTCTTGGTGCTCGTGTTGGTCATAAACACCTCGCCGTTGCGGTAGTAGGTCAGGTCCGCCCCGTCCTTGACGACCGTATGATATATCCATTCGCCGCCAGGGATGGAATTGTAATTGATGCCCTGCAGGTAGCTGCCGTCGTCGTTGTAGAACTCGAACCGCGTCGGCGTGAACTTGCAGAACTGAAGCGGCGTTGCCGTGCCGCCATAGCGGTTGCCCAGGATCGTGTCGTTGTTCGTGGCCTGAGCAGGGTCCTGGTACGCCCAAAAAGTCCATGTGAAATCAGTGGTCAAGGTCAAGGCCGGTATGATCAGGTCGGTCTTGATGACGCAGCCTGTGCTGTCATTTCCGTTGGAGCTGAACACCGTGCCGTGGTCCGGATCAGTGAACCAGGCCGAGCCGTTCGGGCCGAGGCCGCCGCTGGTCGCGTAAGCGATCGTGCCGTCATTTCCGGAACGGGATGAGTCCACGGCCTTGTCTCCCGAGCCATCGTCCAGCTTCCACCACCCGATCAAGTCCGGATCCGCGGCGCCGGCGACGTTGATCAGGATCAACCCCAGGATTGCAGCAAAAGAAACAAAACGAACTGACTTTGCACACGTCACCTCCTTTCTTCATTCGCCTAACATGCATGGTTGATTGAAAAGCGAGAACCCCGAATCTAAAGCCCGGCTCCCACAATGCAATCACCACAAATATACCAGATTTTTTGCCTTTTCGTCAAGCAAAAAAAGGCGATTTTTGCCCGAATTGCCGCCCCCATCCTTCCCGTTCGAGCCGGAGAGCCTTGCATGCCTGAAACGGCGTGCTGAGGCCCCGGCGAAAAGAAGATACGGCTGGTATTTTAGAGGATTTCCGGTTATAGTGTCTCCGCATAGAATGTCGCCTCATACGAAAGTCCGGCTGGGGTGGGTCGTTAGACAACCTTGTTTCATTACTGTATGATTGGGAGGTCATTATGGCACGGCACAAACGAACGGTTGTAGTCTTATCTGTGGCATTGATTAGCGCCGGCATTTTGATAGCGACGGCGATAGGTATGGAGAGCAGCAAGAGCAAAGAGTTCCGCGATCAGTTCATCAAGAGCTTCCACCGCACCGGGCTGAACACGACGCCCAGCGACGCGATGATGCTTCGAATTCTGGTGGAAAGCTCGCGGGCCAAGCGCGGTGTCGAAGTCGGATCG
>JARRQQ010000781.1:1591-3180 GCA_037381725.1 Sedimentisphaerales bacterium | reverse complement strand
TCCTCATGGCGGTGATGGGTCCTATCTCCAGCGTGGTTCTGGGACTGGTGTTCGGGGCCATCGTGCTTGCGGGCCGCAAGGCAGTTTGGCCGGGGCCTGTCACAGGCGTCTTGATGTATTTATCGTGGCTCAACCTGATTCTCGCTGGTTTCAATCTGCTGCCGGCGTTCCCTCTGGACGGTGGACGAGTTCTGCGTTCAATCCTTTGGAAAATCAAGGGCAACCTCCGATGGGCGACTCGCATCGCCGCCGGATTGGGGTCGGGCATCGGATTCATCCTCATTATCCTTGGCGTCATGACCTTCATCTTGGGAAGCTTCATCGGCGGCATGTGGTACTTTCTTATCGGTATGTTCATCCGATGGGCCTCACAGTCTTCCTACAGGCAACTGCTGGTTAGAAACGCACTGGCGGGTGAACAGATCAGTCACTTCATGAAAACAGATCCTGTGACAATCCCTCCTTCGACGTCCATCGAGCAGCTTGTTAACGACTACTTTTACAAGTTCCACTACAAGATGTTTCCCGTGGCGGATAACGGCGACCTCAAAGGGTGCGTCGAGACGAAACAGGTGAGGGACCTGCCGAGGGACCAATGGGCCGGACACACTGTTTCCGACGTGGCCGAGCCGTGTTCTGAAACCAACACCATCTCCCCCGAAACGGATGCCATGAAAGTGCTGTCCCAAATGAACCGGACTGGAAAAAGCCGCTTCATGGTGATCGATCACGGCCACCTGGTCGGCGTCGTCACACTGAAAGACATGCTGAAATTCTTGTCGCTCAAGATCGACCTGGAAGAGCACTAACCCATAACGGAGTCACAGTACGAAAGGAGCCTTGACAATGAACAAAGTACAAACGTGTCCCAGTTGCAACGGTACCAATATGGCAGCCGGATCACTCGCTTCAACGGGCAACATCCATTTCCGTCCCGAAGGCGCGAAATTTTTGAAGTTGCAGACCGCCAACGTAGACGTCGCCGCGAGTCTATGTATGGACTGCGGGCACGTGGTCTTGACGGCCGATACGGAAAAGGTCAAGGCCCTTCAGGGCGATAAGTGACGCCGATCCGCAGGGTTGCTTGTCCAACGCGCCGTCAAGCCCCGAGCTGCTCTGCGGCTGGTGTCCGGGAGAAAATGCATCGTGCGGCGCGCCGGCCGAGACCGCGTGGGCAAAAACGGAATTTTGCCCACGCTACCTTGGCCGCGAGATATTTTTCTCGGCATACGAGGGCGGCACTGTACGACGACAAGTGCCTGGTTCGCTACGCGAAGCCCAATCTCCATATCAGGTTAGTCACTGGTTGTGGAGGATGTTCTTCACGCGATCGTCCATCTGCTTCTGGTCGGCGGTAAAGCTGTTCAGACCCGCCAGGTTCATCAGGCTGTCCAGACCGATCGACTTGCTCGCCAGTGCATTTTTCCAGTTGCTGATCTGCGGAATCTTGCCTTCGCGGGCACTGGTTTCGATCTGGGAATCGGTCCAGCGTACAAGGACGTCCCCGCACCTGTTCTCCTCGAAGAAACCGATCAGATCGTCGGGCGTGAACGCTTCGAGGCTCTCGTGTTCTATACTCTCAATGCAGT
>JARRQQ010000781.1:0-1554 GCA_037381725.1 Sedimentisphaerales bacterium | reverse complement strand
GACAAATTCACGAGCGACTTTTGGCGGCATCGTCATTACGTCCATTCCGGCCAGGTCCATCACCTGCTGCCCCTGCCGGAAGCTGGCTCCGATCTGTCGGCTGGAAGACATCTTCTGCTCGCGAAGCTGCCGCACGACCGCTTGCGAAGCCAGGGTCGCCTTCTCGCCCATATACTTGCCGCTGCCGAGGTGGTTGTCCGCGACGAAGCTGTTCAGGCGTCCCAGGAAGACGTTCACGAAAGAAGGATTGGCCAGACGTGCGATCAGGTAGTTCTGCCTCGCCGAGAAACCCAACGTGTGGTTGACGGCGATGCCCTCCGCGGCCAGCCGGCGTGTGGCGAGTAGCCCGGCGGGCGTAAATGGAATCTTGACGAAGAAACGCTCCGGGCAGATCGCGTGATAGCGACGGGCGTACTCGATCGCGGCTTCGACGTCGCCCGCCAGGTCGGTGTGCTCCTCGACCGAGACGTAGGCGTCGAACTTCTCCACGAGCTTCAATCCGTGCTTTGCGTTCAAAATGAAGGTGATTTCGAGGATCTTCTCTTGTTCCGAGAGGTCGCCGTACTGATCCAGCACTTGAGAAGCCTCTCGAATCAGGGAATCGTACCGCCCGGTTTGAATTTCCCGATTCAAGAGCGTGTTGTTCGTCGTGAGGGCCGTGAATTCTCGCGTCCACGTCTCGTCAATGTTGTCGATATTTCCAGAGTCCAGCCACAACTCCGTACCCAGCTTTCGTAGACGAGCCCAAATGGGATTAGTCGCAAACTTGTCCCGGAGAGTGTCGAAGTGAGGCGAAAAATCCCTTCGCACTAAGTCGTGGACGGTTTGATGTAAGTCTGATTTCACATTCGTTGTTTTCATGGCATTGTCCTTTCTATAAAAGGCTATATGGTCAGGGCGCCGATTTTCAACTGCGTTTGAGCTTCTTTCTCAAGCTCTCTAATGATTGGGTGTTCACAACGTCATTCGCCTCAAGCCATCCCCGCCGGGCCTGGCCGACGCCGAAACGCATGAGGCCCAAACCGTCCGCGCTGTGAGCGTCCGTCGACAGGACAACTTTCACACCAAGCTCCTTGGCCATTCGGCAATGGACGTCGTCAAGGTCGAGCCTGTCGGGATGGGCGTTAAGCTCCAGGCAACAGCCTCTCTCTTTGGCGCCCTTCGTGATCTTTTCCATATCCACCTGGTACGCCGGACGTTCATTGATAAGCCGTCCCGTGGGATGAGCGAGGATACTGAAGTACGGGTTATCCATCGCTCTGAGGATGCGCTCCGTTTGTTCTTCTCTCGACAGATTGAATTTGTAATGGACCGAGCAGACCGTCAAGTCAAGCTCCTTCAGGACGTCGTCGGGCAAGTCCAGAGAGCCATCGTCCATGATATCGACCTCGCTGGCCTTCAAGATGGTGAAGCTCTTGATCCTGTCGTTGACCTTTTCGATTTCCTTCATCTGCTTGTGCAACTTTTTGGCGTCCAGTCCACCGGTTATGGTTAGTCTTTTGGAATGGTCCGTGATCGCAATGTACTCGTACCCTTGATCTTTTGCTGCCTGGG
>JARRQQ010000780.1:0-1999 GCA_037381725.1 Sedimentisphaerales bacterium | reverse complement strand
ATGGCACGTGCGATTCTGGGCCAAGGCCAAGTCGGGCAAGCCTTCGCTTACCGTGGAAGCGTCACGGTGGGGCCAGACCAAAACGATCGAGCCGGCGCCCCGCTGGAAGCGCTACGATCAGATTATTCTCGTCGATAAGGTCCCGGAGAGCCGCTCACAAGGCGGCGACAACCATCTTTTCTTTAAGCTCGAAGCGACCGGAGGTGACGTGCTGATCGATGACGTTGAATTGTGGATGGAGGGAGACTCCAACCCGACGGCGTTTCGGGACGATCTGATTGCAACGCTGAGAAAGTTCCATCCCGGCGCGATTCGCTACCTGCAAACCGGAGGCAGCACAGTTGATAACACGATTGCACCGCCCTTGCGGTCGTATTCGTATTCGAACCGAAGAACACGAACGTACGGACCGTACGAAGGACATCAAACCGACCCGTATGGCTTGCACGAGATGTATGAACTCTGCGCGTACTTAGGCTGCGAACCCTGGTATTGCCTGCCGGGGACTTTGCACAAACAAGAGCTTGCGGACTTCATGGAATATTTAGGCGCGCCCGCTGACGTAGGCTACGGCAAGAAGCGGGCCGAGTTAGGACAGGTCGAACCCTGGACGAAGGTCTTCGATCACATCCATATCGAGTTCGGCAATGAAGCGTGGAACAACGCGGCACCTTACCAGTGCGGCGGGTACAACGGGCCGGACTATTGGAAGGACCTGATCGACGCGGGCAAAAACTCGCCCTACTACACGCCGAAGGTCCTGTTTCACACAGCCGGACAGGCGGCCTGGTCGGGGCGCAACGGCGGGATTCTCAAAAACGCTCCGAACGCCGACCGGTTCTCGGTGGCGCCGTATCTCATATCGAGCCTGAACAAGAAAGACCTGGACATCCTCAATAATGACGAGAAGCTCTTCAAGTGGGTCTTCGCCTGGCCGATCTGGCGCTCGCAAGACCCGCGGGGTGCGATGTTCCAGAATGCTGAGTTGGCTCGCAAGGCGGGCATCGAGCTTTCCATCTACGAGGTCAACCATCACACGACCCACGGCGACGCGCCGCTCGAGCCGAGGAACAAGATCGTCACCTCAATTGGGGGCGGGATCAACGTCGCCAACGATATGCTGCTGATGATGCGCGAGCACGGTCTTCGGACGCAATGCCTCTTCTCGCTCATTCAGCACGGCTATCGCGCCGCCGGGATCGGCGAGGTGCGCCTGTGGGGCACGGCCCTGAACATGAGAGCCGGACACGAGCGATACCGCCCCACTTTCTTGGCTTGCATGTTAGCGAACAAGGTCATCGGCGGGGACATGGTCAAGACGGTCCACTCCAAGAACGAGCCGACGTTTGACGCGACGGGGTATTTCACTTCAAGGGACGGAGTCGAAACGGTCTCGGACGTTCCGGCTATCTGGACCTACGGATTCGCACAGGGCAACAAGCGCGGCCTGATTCTGATTAGCCTGGATGTTTCCACGCCCCGGCCGGTCATCGTCAAATTTGCAGGCAAACCGGGTTTCTCAAGCGGCTACCGTCTGACCCTGCCTCCACACTCGATGAAGGTCCTCTCGTGGAAAGTCGCAGCCGATTAAACCAAACACAGTCGATGATTCAGTTCTGAGGAGCAGGTCATAATGCAAGTTCGATATTTGATGCCCTCTTTTGTACTCTGTTCGCTGTTGTTGACGTTCAACGGCACTTCAGCCGCAGAGCCGTCCAACATTCGCAAGATTCCCGTGGCGAAGGGTCTTGCCTCGCACCCGGTCAATGGCGGGCATTGCCTGATCTCCGACGGCGAGTATCAGTACATCGCCTTCTACGACGGCGACCATCAGCTCACCGTGGGAAAGCGAAAGCTGAGCGAGACCAAATGGGACTTTGCCAAGCTGCCGGAGCGGGTGGGGTGGGACACGCACAACAAGATCCTGCTGTTCCAGGACCGCAAGGGATACCTCCACGTTACGGGCAACATGCACTGCGCCCCGTTGCGGTATTACCGC
>JARRQQ010000779.1:1663-2635 GCA_037381725.1 Sedimentisphaerales bacterium | reverse complement strand
AGCCCCAAGCCTTGCTCTGAAACGTGGACCCACAAGCCCGACAGCCACCAGCTTGTCGTACATGATCTCGTCCAGACCCGTTAGCCATTTTGCCGTTTCATCATCGACAACGCCAGTAATCCCGGTCGAAGCCATGACCAGTTGTTCGACCTTGACCTTGACGGCCTCCGCCTGCCGCAATGTCGCCTTACCCAGTCGCAGACTCTTGCGGGTTCCGTCCCCGGCGGTAAAGCCGATTCGCTTTCGCCCATTCTTATCCCGAATTACGCTTGCCACGTTTCACCTTGCCCTTCTTCGTTATCGTCAATCCAAGAGCCTGCATCAGGGCCGACGCCACTTCTGTTCGGGTATCTCTCCAGCGACCCTTCTCAGTCAAAAAATCATATATCGTCATTCGAGGTATGCCATCTCTTTTGAGAATCTCGGACAGGCGATTAGGATTCAGCTTCAACTCTTTCATGCGTTCAATTATTGCATCTCTAATCATCGTCATAAATGAATGTTATACGACAAATCGTATCATGTCAAGCACAAAATCCGGGAATATCCTCGCTTTCTCTATCAGGCTTTGTACCTTCTCGTGCCTGTCCCCGGAGCCAGTCCCTTAACGCATCCACCGGATAGAGCACCACCTTTCCGCGTCGAATATGGGGTACATAACCGTCTTCCGTCCACTGCCAGAGTGTCCGCTCGGATATACCGATGGCCTTAGCCGCTTCCTTCGCCCTCATCGCCAAACACGGGGTCTGTGGTTCATTTCTGACATTTGTATTCATCTGATTTACACCAATCATCTTCGTTACCTTCAGCTAAGTATGAAAACTTCAGGATTGTGGCTCGTCCTGCCTACCCCTTCGGAGTCGCTCCAATATCTCTTCGAGAGCCTGCTTGTCTGCATCCTCGCGGCTCAAACCGCCGTCGTACTCCAGGATCGCTGCTCGTTCCTCATATTCTATACGCCACTCCATCGCC
>JARRQQ010000779.1:0-1629 GCA_037381725.1 Sedimentisphaerales bacterium | reverse complement strand
AACCTCTCCAAAGCAGAAATCATACGGCCACCTCCTGCGCAAATTGCGCAGAATACGCAGAATTCAGATTTACAGGGCAATTCTGCGCATTGTGCGTATTCTGCGCGAGCCAAAGCGGATTGACTCTGTATTTCGGGCTTGGCTTTCGACCCGGCCCCTTTCGCTCCTGCGAAATCTCTCGGATATACCCATGATTAGTTAGGATCTCCAACGGTTTGTCCAATTCATCGACCTTCTGGATACCCCCGCGAAGGGCATTGAATGCCTCGCGCTTAGAAAATTCCGATGCTTGCTCGCCTAATACCCACGAAAGTACCCTGCGCGCTGCATCAATAGCAGGATCCGCGCCCATTTCAAAGAATGCCGCCTTTGCATGGGGGATCAGGTACTCGCCGATAGCAATCGCCCCAAGCATCGTCTCGGCGTCGATCTGAGTCTGCGCCGGCTTGCCCAAACGGGCGTACGTCAGACCGTGGAAAATACCTGCCATTCGACACACAGCACCGACCAGCTTGCCCGCCCAATCGCCCATTGATGCGAAATCGCCGTCGGGGCCGAGCTGCCTCTCGACCTCCATTGCGAATCGATCAAGTTCCGTGAGGGCATCCACGCCGACGGTGATGATGTGAGGACATGGATTGCCGTCATCACCGACGTCAGGCTCAAGCCGAAGTGCATCGAAAATATTTTGTTCGTATGCCGCCGCCGTCTTTGAATCGAGTGGACAAGGATTGATCTTTCTACGACCTAAAAGTGATTGTGGTAGCGAGTAGAGAAATCGTCCCAGCAATCCGCGTCCCCGGAATCCCTTCTTTAGTGTGAGTCCGCGCAAGACTTCGGGTTGGATAGCAATCCCGATGCTGAGGGCAGGTTTGTGAACATATTTGGGCACGAAATCCCGGCTCGCTCGATTCACCCGGATATCATCGCCGGCATGCCCTTTCAAATAGACCCCAAAATTTGGCGCTCCACTACTGCTATAGCGCCCCGCCATAAGATCGAATATATCCCCCTCTGGACTGAGCAGCGCGAACCGCCCCCCGTTGTCATTGAGCAGTAAGGCAACGCTTTCAGGGGTAGCATCATCCCCTATAAACTGCGGACTTGTCAGAACCTCAAGTTCGTTCAGTTCCGTCAAGAGTAGAACTGCCCGTTCCTTGTGATTCTTCCTATCCTCTTCGCTCTTTGCCGTGGCCGCACGTTTTCTGGCGTGTTTCAAAGACTCCCCAAGAATCATGCGTTCGTGGCGGTTCTGTTGCATCATCGGTGCCAGCCGCTCCACTTCCTGTCGCTCGAAATGCATGAGCGGCTCCGTCACCGTCCGGAAAACTTGGCTCTTGCGGTTTGCCGGCGGTAAAGCAACAACGGTGAACAGATTGACAGGCTCCCAATGATCTCCCCGAACGTGGACGACGACTCGCTTTGCCAGCGAAGCACCACTTACCGACAGAACAAGCATGGCAGGCAGAGCAACGGGAACCTGAAACGATTCTGCAACTGCTTCGCAGAACACACACAACACGCTCAATTCACGAGGGAATGCTTCAAGAGGGAACACCGGCAAGTCAAATTGTCCCAGAGGCGCTGGCAACTCCCATTCTGCTCCTTGGACGTTCATTCTATCCGGCT
>JARRQQ010000778.1:0-1645 GCA_037381725.1 Sedimentisphaerales bacterium | reverse complement strand
GTGGAGCAACAACTTCGCCGCCAAGAACACGGCCAATTGCCCCGACCCGGTCTATTGGGATGGGTACGTCTTCTGGGCGAACGGTTACGGCAAGGGCGGGATATGCCTCAAGCTCAACGTCTCCGGCGAAACGGTCTCCGCCGAGCAGGCATGGACATCGAAAAACATGGATTGCCATCACGGAGGGTACATCATCCATGAAGGCTACATCTACGGCAATCACGCGGGCGGCTGGTCGTGTCTCGACTTGAAGACGGGCGAACGAAAATGGAACGAACGGGCGGTGGGCAAAGGCTCGTTGTGCTTCGCCGACGGGATGCTGTATCTGTTCAGTGAAACAGCCGGTAAGGCTGCTCTGGCCACCTGCTCGCCCACGGGCTTGTCCATAAAGGGCAACCTCACCGTCGAGGGCAGCGGCCCAAGCTGGGCCCACCCCGTCGTTACAGGCGGGCGGCTTTATCTTCGCTACGCCGACAACCTCTACTGCTTCGACGTGAAGGCCAAATAATCGGCCCGCCCGGCGTCAAGACCCGGTGCGTCTACCCATAGAAAAGTGCGAGATATCCTGCGAACCTCCGCTGGCAAGGATCGTATAGCGCCAAAGCACAGGAGCCGTTCCTGTGAGATCGTAACGAGCGTAGTGCCCGCGAGAGCCTTACACGACCTGATCTGATAACGGTCTGGCTCTTGAGTGATGCGGGGACAGGAGTTGACTATGTGGGACGACGAACGGGACATCTTTGATGATATGGACGAGGAGGACTCGGATTTCGAGTTTATGGATGATCTTCCCGAGGTGGCGCTGGATTCCGACATCGAGGAAGACACCGAAGGGGATGATTTTTACGACGACGGTTTCTACGACGAAGAGATTTAGGCTCGCGCGGCCGTGAAGCGTCGCGCTCGCAGGACCCTCGCTTAGCGATTGGAATGAGGATTCTTCAAATAATAGAAGAATCCGTCTTCCGCTCCCGTAACTAAATCGGGCGTGCCGTCATGGTTCCAATCCACAACGGTAGGGCTGGTCGTATGGCCGGCCAGGATGCGGCTGTTAACCGCGCCTTCGTCGCTAAAAACGCATCGATCTTCGTCCTTGGAGATATTCTGCAGGACATTGACGTTCTGACTATTGACCAGCAAGTCCACCAGGCCGTCACGATCCCAGTCGGTGAAACAGAACTTCCGCCTGCCGCTCTTGCCCGCCACGCCGTTGTTCATCCTCAGCACACCGCTGACCTCGTTCTTGGGCCGCTGCATCGAATCGAACGCCGAGATGTGGTCGCTGTAGAATATACGCTGACCCGGCAACAGCAATAGCTCTCCGTTCCTTTTCACCCGCTGAAATAGAGCCAGGTAGCCTTCGTGGTCGAGCATGACCAAATCGTTGAGTCCGTCGTGATTGTAGTCAACCACAACCGGGGTGGTTCGCCATTGCGTGGCGAGCTTCTTGCCTTCCGGCTGCCACCAGTTCCAGGCCGGCTTGGGTGGCCGGCCCGTCCACTCGACCTCAATTGGCTGCTGCGCCGCGAGCTTCGGGTGTCGCCGAGTCCCAATGTTCTTATACCAGACGACCTTTCCCCAGATTGAATTGACAATGATGTCGGGCAGGCCGTCGTGATCCCAATCCGCCACGTTCAGCGTTGTA
>JARRQQ010000777.1:0-2561 GCA_037381725.1 Sedimentisphaerales bacterium | reverse complement strand
GCGGAGACAGAAAGACGACAAAACGCATCTTTAAGAAGGCCAAAGAGAGGAAGGAGGGCGCCAAATGAGATATAGTTATTTCCCGGGCTGTTCGGCTGAATCGACGGCACGCGATATGCATGTTTCTACGCTGGCGGTCTCAAAGGCCCTGGGTATCGAATTGGTCGAGCCAAAAGGATGGAGCTGCTGCGGCGCTACTGCCGGCCACCAGACCGACCATTTTCTATCCGTGGCGCTTCCTGCGGCGTCTCTGGCAAAGGCCAAAGACGATGGTCTGGATATGGTAGTCAGTTGTGCCGCGTGCTACAACCGTATGAAAGTTGCCAATCACGCAATACAAAACAGCAGCGAGATGCGTTCAGACGTCGAAGAAGCACTCGGGCGACAGTACGATGGTTCTGTAAAGGTGAGGCACTTTCTGGAAATGCTTATCGAGGATGTTGGCATCGAAAAGATTGCCGGGGCGGCAAAGTATTCGCTCAACGGATTAAAAGTGGCCTGCTATTACGGTTGTCTGCTCGTTCGTCCGAATGAGGTAATGAAATTCGATGATCCGGAGAATCCAACATTGCTGGATCGGTTAGTCACGGCACTCGGTGGTGAGGCTCTTGATTGGCCGCATAAAGTCGAGTGCTGCGGCGGCGGACTGTCTATGTCGAGGACGGACGTCGTAGTCGGTCTCACGGACGCCGTACTTCAGATGGCCAAGGCCTCCGGGGCGCAATGCATTACTGTCGGCTGTCCGATGTGCCAGATCAATTTGGACATGCGTCAGCTCGATATTCGTAAACAGATGGGTAAATCTTATGACATGCCGATTGTGTACATTACACAGTTGATTGGATTATGTTTGGGTGTTTCGCCGCAAGATCTGGGCTTCGAGAAGCTTATGATTCCGGCTGAAACTATCGTCAACACGGTTGGCTGAACAATCGGTGGGGCAAGCCCCACCCTACGAAATGAATTATGGATAAAGACGACAACAAAAAAAGAGGCGCAGTGCTCGTTGAAGGTGGGGGCATTGCCGGCGTCCAGGCGTCGCTGGATTTGGCCAACTCCGGCTTCAAGGTCTATCTTGTCGAACGAGACGCAGCGATAGGCGGCATGATGTCCCATCTGGATAAGACTTTTCCAACCGGCGATTGTGCAACCTGTATTGTCTCACCCAAGCTGGTCGAGTGCGCGCGCAACCTCAATATCGAAATACTCACGCTCTCGGAATTGCGATTTCTGGAAGGTGAGCCGGGCAATTTCACCGCTACAGTCAAACGGTACCCCCGCTACGTGGACGAGAATCAGTGCTCCGGCTGCAGCGAATGTACGCAGGCGTGCCCGGTGGACGTACCGGACTATTTCGACAGGAATATGGGTACACGCAAGGCCATCGCCAAGCATTACGCCCAGGCGACTCCAAACATCTTTGGTATCCTGAAAAACGGTCATGCTCCGTGCAAGACAACCTGTCCGGCCAACATTAACGTTCAAGGTTATGTCCAGCTTATAAAGAAAGGCGAATATCTACGGGCCGTCGAGTTAATCAGGGAGCGGAATCCGCTTTCGGCGATTTGTGGACGTGTGTGTACGCATCCGTGTGAGACGGCCTGTACGCGAGCAGATGATCCAATCGCAATAAGACTGCTCAAGCGTTTTGCTTCCGACAAGGAAATGGAGATGCTCGAAGCGGGTGAGATTGCTCTGCCGAAAGAGAAAAAGCCGGCTAAAGACGCCAAGAAGGTTGCCGTAATCGGAGGCGGACCTGCAGGCCTGACCGCGGCGGACGACCTGGCGAGCAAAGGTTTCGCCGTTACGGTCTATGAGGCCATGCCGGCCGCCGGAGGTATGCTCCGCTGGGGCATCCCGGAGTATCGGCTCCCCAAAAAAGTGCTGGACCATGAAATCGAGCTGATCCGTCGTAAAGGCGTAAGTTTCGTATACAACAGCCAGATCGGACAGGATATAACGATTGAGAAACTGCAGGAAGACTTTGACGCGATATTCGTGAGCGTCGGCGTTCAGATAGGCCGCCCGCTCGGCATCGAAGGCGAGGATAAAGCCGAGGTTATTCAGGGAGTGGAATTTCTAAGGCAGGCGGCTTCCGAGAACAAGCCTGAAGTGAAAGAAAGAGTCGTTGTCATCGGGGGCGGCAACGTTGCTGTTGACGTGGCGAGGACGGCATTAAGGCTTGGAGCCGGGAACGTCGATCTGGTATGCTTGGAGCAACATCACGAAATGCCGGCATATCCGGAGGAGATCGAGGCAACGATAGACGAGGGGATTAAAATCGTCAATGGCTGGGGACCACGGACTATCCTGGGCAACGGGTCCGTAACAGGTATTGAGCTTAAGCGCTGCACAAGCGTGTTCGGCTACGACGGGCGGTTCAACCCGCGGTTCGCCGAGAACGACCGAAAGACACTCGGAGCGGACCAGGTTATCATTGCCATCGGCCAGCAAAACGACGGAAAATTACTCGATCATTTAGGCGTGCAGAACGAACGAGGCAGCATAAAGGCGGACCCGCTCACACTGGAGACTTCCGTAAAGGGCGTGTTTGCAGGTGG
>JARRQQ010000776.1:0-3201 GCA_037381725.1 Sedimentisphaerales bacterium | reverse complement strand
TGCTTGACGACCGGCACCAAGCCGATGATATTAGGATCCGTAAGGTTGGGTTCGGGAATATTAATATGCTGTTTGGCCAGATTCAAGGCGTCCATGACCGCCTTGTCGGCATTATCAACTTTCACCTCAGCCGACGTGGGCTCAGGCACGCCGCCCATAATCAAGGATATCGTATGATTCAGATCGTCGACCATGGCACCAAGGTAGGTTTGCCGGCCTCTCGTCTCTCCCACGATGGCCCCGAGAGCCTGCTGCTCCTGGTCGTTGGCCAGCTCATCTCTCGTTCGGCTGGCATCCTCCATAGCCGTCCTGTTCTCCTCCGCCTTAACGTAGTAGATCACCGCGACCGTCGTGGAAGCGATAAAAAGTCCGACAAAGGTTATTAGAGTATAGAGCATAGCACTGCTCTGCTTTCTCCTGCGTGCTGGCATAGTAAAAACTCCTAAGACTATAAGACCAAGTGAAAAATCACCCTTCAAAGCTTGTTCAGACAACATATTATCGCCGGAATGGCCCTCCAAGTCAACAAAAAAACCCGCAGAGACCTGTTTTTGCCGTGGACCAGACGCTCGGACATGCGGTGAGACGGGATTCTGACGTGAAGTCCTATAAGACTTGACTTCACAGCATTGCTAATAACGGCGGAAGCTGCTGAATATCGTGAATGACGTGCCGAGCCCTCGCGGAGGCGTCCGGCGCGACTCCTTTGTGGATACGCGCGCGCCGGATGATTTGCACGCTCGAAAGTCCAAGTCTGTTCGGCCCGATAAAATCCTTCTCTTCGTTATCAGCGACGTAGACCATTTGAGCTGGGGACTCGTTTAGCGTTTCGATGACCTTCTCAAAAGCCGCCAGCGAGGGTTTCCAGCACTGTCGCGATCAACTCTTGAATTTGGTCTTCCTCGTGGGGAATTCCGATGGCATCGAGAGCCGCGTTGAAGGTCCGCGACCGATTCCCGGCGGCGAATTGACTCCAAAGGGCGTCGTAGATGAGCCCTGCGGGACGTGACGGCCAAGAAGATGCCAGAAACTCGGAAACGGCGGCCAGACCGCTCTTGCAGTACTCGAGCTCATCGTACAGGGTATCGTCCAAATCGAAAACAACAGCGGAAATCATCGTTCCAGCCTCAGCATTGGCCCCTTCGATCCTCGAAAACGGAGCAGATACTCTGTGCAGGATCACCTTGGGACAATATAATCTTACGGACATCGGCTTATCTGTCGATATGCTTAAGGGTGAAATGTGAAGAGCAGGGCCATGAAAATAGTGCAGATCATGCGTCCGCAACACTGGACGAAGAACGTCTTTGTGTTCGCGGCCCTGATATTCGGACAGAAACTTGCCGTCGCCTCGGAGGTCGGCAGGGCGGTGGGGGGCTTTCTCTGCTTTTGCCTGGCAGCCTCTGCGGTCTACATCTTGAACGACGTCATCGACCGAAAAGCCGACAGCCTCCATCCGCAAAAGTGCAAGAGACCCGTTGCGTCGGGCGATCTCTCTGTCAGTTGGGCGGCTTCAATGGCTGCTCTCTGTTCTGTTGGCTGCTCTCTGCTCGGTAGCCGCCATACTGGGGGCCCTCCTGTTGGGCCCGCGCTTCGCTGCGATCATCCTGACCTACATTGTGCTCATGGCCGTTTATTCGCTTTTGCTTAAACGGGTGATGATCCTGGATTGCGTGGTGATAGCGATTGGTTTTTGCCTGCGCGCGATCGGCGGGGCGGTCGTCATCAACGTCTCTATCTCTCCCTGGCTGATCGTCTGCACCTTCGCCTTGTGCCTGTTTCTGGCGTTCAGCAAACGCCGCAGCGAAATAGCCCTTCTGCAGGAAGATAGTGAATCCTTTCGCAAGACACTGGCCGACTACACGCCGGAGTTGCTCGTTCACATGCTCAACGTCACCAGCGGTCTGGCGGTCGTCTGCTTTTTGCTTTACGCGATGGACGAGAGAACGTTGCAGCTTTTTGGTACGAACTATCTTGTCTACACAACGCCGTTCGTCCTCTACTGCATCTTTCGGTTCAGCGCACTGATGCAAGAGGGCCGGTACATGGGCCCCGTTCAGCTTATCCTTCACGATCTGCCGTTCCAGATCGGACTCGTCCTCTGGGTCTTGGCGTGCATCGGAATTGTCTACGCCGGCAAGCTCGGCATCACCCCGGGCCACATCAACTCCTATTGAGGAAGGAACCTCATGGCTCAACAGAGATTGCAGAAGGTCCTGGCCGCAGCGGGCGTCGATTCACGCAGAAATTGCGAAGAGTTGATACTCAGCGGTTCCGTGCAGGTCAATGGCAAAGTCGCCGATAAGCTGCCGGCCTTCGCAGACCCCGATAGAGACGTCATAACGGTACACGGCAAGAGGATTCAGCCGGCCCGGAAGGTCTACTTTCTTCTGAACAAGCCCAAAGGTGTGATCTGTACGAACTACGATCCGCAGGGCCGAAGGAAAGCGATAGACCTTGTCACGACTCGTGAGCGTATCTTTTGCGTCGGGCGCCTGGACGCCGATACCACGGGAATCATCATCCTCACGAACGACAGCGAGCTGGCCAACAGACTGACGCACCCAAGGTACGAACTGCCGAAAACCTATGTCGTCGGGATTAAGGGCCGGATCGCTCCGGAGCAGATTGAAAAGGTCAAAAGAGGAATCTGGTTGGCCGAAGGCAAGACGGGCAGGGCTTCGGTCAAGATTCTAAAACGGGGACACGCTGAATCCTTGATTGAGGTCACCATCCGCCAGGGGCTGAACCGCCAGGTGCGCAGAACGCTGGCGAAAGTCGGCCTTCCCGTCAAATCGCTCACCCGGACGCGAATCGGCAAGCTCACCGCCCGCGGCCTCGGCGCCGGAAGGTCCCGGCCCCTCACAAAAGCCGAGGTGGCGTACTTGCAAAAAACGACACAAGGCCGCGAATCGACTTGATCGACCCAGGACCGGGATCATACATCCCGATTGACTTGACGCCTCAGATAGTCAGTCTTATGATTGGAACATGCAGCCAAAGAGTACAGAGTTGTCTTTACGGAATAGAGGATGTCATGAAATGATCAGCCAGTCTCCTGATACTCCCCCCCAAGTGGAGAAGATACAAATCGAATTGATTCGGCAATCAAGCGTTGCCAAGAGAATCTCGATGGTTCGATCTCTGTCTCAAACGACCATGTTTCTCTCACGACGAGCGATTCAACGAGCCAATCCGCTT
>JARRQQ010000775.1:0-2852 GCA_037381725.1 Sedimentisphaerales bacterium | reverse complement strand
CCGTACTCGGAATGGACCAGCTCGTGCTGTTCGTCGTAGGCTTCCCAGCCGCCGCCGTGCCGGCCGAAGTACATGAAGCCCTTCGTCCCCAAAATCTCGACCTTCGTGCTGCTGAAGGGCCAGACCGGGAACCGGTCCGAGTCGCGGATGTTCGCCGGCGTTTTCTTCATATAAGGCGTCCAGAGCGACGATTCCAACATCAACGTGAGCGGCCCATATTCGAACAGGGCCAACTGCGTATCGGGCGTGTCCCGGCCGTCCTTCAGGGAGACGATGCCGCCGGCATGGGCGACCGTCTTGGCGTGCGGGATGTCGTCGATCAGATACCGGGCCATGTCCATCTGATGAACGGCGTCGCCGGGGATCGGCCCGCAACTGTAGTCCCACATGTTCAGCCATCTCCGGCTCGGATTGTACGGATGCTTCGGCGCCGGCCCGCACCACATATCATAATCAAAGCCCTCCGGCACCGGCCGATTCGGACTCGGCCTCTGCATCGGGTGCTGCATCATGTTGAATACGCGAACGATATAGATGTCGCCCATCTTGCCGGACTGGATATAGTCCTTCGCTTTCTTGACGTAAGGCGCGCTGCGGCATTGCATACCGACCTGGACGACCCTCTTGTACTTGCGGGCCGCCTCGACCATCTTTCGCCCTTCGAAGATGTTGTGCGACATGGGTTTTTCCACGTACACGTCCTTGCCCGCCTGACAAGCCATGATCGTCCCCAACCCGTGCCAATGGTCAGGGGTCGCATTGATAAGCACGTCGACGTCAGGGTCGTCCAGAACCTTGCGGAAATCCTGGACCAGCTTCGGTCGTCTATTCTGCGTCTCTTCGACCGCCTCCCGCGCTCGGGCGAAGCGCCGCGTATCGGGATCGCAGAGGTAGGCAATCTCCACGTCATCGCGGTTGGCAAAGCTCTCCGCCAGAAACGACCCTCGCCCCCCCAATCCCATCACACCCACAATCACCTTCTCATTGGCCCCGAACGCCCTCTGGTGCGGCGCTACGGCGAAAGCCGCAGCTACTCCGGCGGCCCCTTTCATAAACTCTCGACGGTTTAACGATTTCATAATCTTCTCCTAATCGTGCAGCCCTAACGCAGGCGTTTTTCATTTTCATTGCACTCAGAAAGTGATAATATCCGGAAATGGCCGAATGTGCAAGGGTTTCCCGGGCCGTGTTGCGAGAACACTCGCGGATTGTGCTGGCCTTCGCCGAGTCGTTTGGCTATGATAGTCAACAAGGGATAGATGGAGTAAAGACCAAAACGAACTGTGACGCGGGTGTCCTTATGTCACGGACCAAAGGCCGGCAGAACCGCTGGATTGAGATAAACGACAATTCTACTAATATGAAGGGAAATAACCATGAATAGAAAGAGCTTAAGCAGGCGAAGGTTTTTGGCTGCGGCGTCCACGGGAGCAATCGCCGCGATGGCCTCAGGACGAATCCCGGCGTATGCCAAATGAGCCGCACAGCGAGCAAGCCGGCTATCCTTGGAGGAAAGGCACTGCGAACCAAGCCCTTCCCCGGCTGGCCTAACTGGTACAAGGACGGCGAGGAACCTGTCTTGGAAGTCCTCCGCAGCGGACATTGGTACCGGGGCCATGGCCACGTGGTCACGGAATTCGAGAAGGCGTATGCAAAGCTGCTCGGCGCCAAGCGGTGCGTCTGCACGGTCAACGGCACGAACTCGCTGCTGACCGCTCTACACGTGCTCGACGTCGGCGTCGGCGACGAAGTCATCGTCTCGCCCTACACGTTCATCGCCACCTACAACGTCGTCATCGGCTCGACCGCCCTGCCCGTCTTCGCCGATACAGACCCGGAGACCTTCCAGATCAATCCCGACAAGATCGAGGAACGAATCACCGAAAGAACGCGGGCGATCCTCCCCGTTCATATCCTCGGCTTGCCCGCCAACATGGACAAGATCCTCGCGATTGCCAAGAAGCACAATCTCATCGTCATCGAGGACGCCTGCCAGGCGTGGCTCGCCGAATGGAAAGGCCAGAAGTGCGGCACGTTGGGCAACCTCGGGTGCTTTAGCTTCCAGAACTCGAAACATCTGCCCATCGGCGAAGGCGGCGCCGTCGTCGGCAATGACGATGAGCTGATGGACCGCGTCTATTCGTACCACAATTGCGGCCGGGCCTTCGGCAGCGTCAAAGGCACCAACGGCTACCCGATCATCGGGACTAATCGCAGGATGACGGAATACCAGGCGGCTATCGGGCTTTCGCAGATCAAGCGCATCGAGAAGGACACCCAGAGACGCAACGAGAACGCCCACTATCTGACGTCACGGATCAAGGACATCCCGGGCATCCTCCCGCACAAGCTCTACGACGGTGTCACCCGCGCCGCGTACCACCTCTACCCGTTCCGGTACAAGAAGGAGCATTTCAACAATATGCCTCGAAGCCGGTTCCTGGCCGCCCTCAGCCGCGAAGGCATCCCATGCTCCGGCGGCTACGGCCCGCAGTACAAGGACGACCTGATCGAGGTCTTCTTGAATTCCAAGAATTTCAAGCGGAGCTTCCCGAAGGCGAGACTGGACCAGTATCGCGACGAGCTTCACTATCCCGACAACGACCAGCTCTGCGAAGAGGCCGTCTGGTTCGGCCAGAACATGCTGCTCGGAACCAAGTCCGACATCGACGACATCGCCGACGCCATACAGAAGATCTACGAAAACCGAGACAAATTAGCGTAACAGGAAATGATTTGGATTCCGTTTGTAGTGACGCCGTAAGGCGTTCGTAGCGAGGGCGTCCCGCCCTTGAGTCACGCGGGCGTCTCGCCCGCGTATTGCCCGATATGCCCTCACGGGCACACTACAA
>JARRQQ010000774.1:0-3988 GCA_037381725.1 Sedimentisphaerales bacterium | reverse complement strand
GTGGATTCCCGCCTTCGCGGGAATGACAGACAATTTTGTGCCTTTCAGATTTCGTGCTTAGTGCTTTCTCATGCAAAAACTTCTTCCGTTGCCGGCGTTGTTTCGGTATCGCGCTGCTCGGCGGCGCGCATCCTCTCCAACGCCTTGCGATAATCAATTGGAACCACCTTGACGAACTTGCCCACCGCATCCAGCCATGTATCCAGAATCCGCCGGGCCTGGAGGCTCTGCGTCCAGGCCCAGTGCCGCTCGATCAAGTCGCGCAGCGTGTCCGTATCCTCTTGCTTCCAAACGCTTTCCAGCTCTACCATGTCCAGATTGCAGAGCGTGTCGAACAACTGTGCTTCATCGAGAACGTATGCAATGCCGCCGCTCATGCCGGCGCCGAAGTTGCAGCCGGTTTGGCCGAGCACCACGACGGTGCCGCCGGTCATGTACTCGCAGCCATGATCGCCGAGACCCTCGACAACCGCCACGGCTCCGCTGTTGCGCACCGCGAACCGCTCGCCCGCCATGCCGTTAATGAATACCTCGCCGGAAGTGGCTCCGTAGAGCAAAGTATTGCCCACGATGATGTTTTCATGGGCCGCAAAGTGGGAGTTCCCCGGCGTCTTGACCACGATCCGGCCTCCGGAAAGTCCTTTGCCCAAATAATCATTGCTTTCGCCGATGAGTTTGAGCGTCACGCCGGGCGTCAGAAAGGCGCCGAAGCTCTGGCCCGCGGAACCGTGGAAAGTAATCTCCACCGTACCGTCGGGCAGCCCCTCCGGGCCATGCCGCGTTACAACGCTATTGCTCAGGATCGCACCGACGGCTCGGTTCGTATTGCGAATCGGCATTTCGATAACCACCTTTTCTTTCTTTTCAAGAGCAGCCTCCACCTTCTTCAAGATTTGCCAGTCAATATGATCGTCGATCTTGAACTGAGCCTTTCGACGTTGCCGACCATGTCCTCGAATTTCCGAAAGCCGAGCTGTGACATAATCTGCCGGACGTCTTCCGCCACAAACGTCATAAATCGCTGAATATATTCCGGCTTACCCTTGAAGCGTGCCCTGAGCTGCGGGTCCTGGGTGGCAATTCCGAAAGCGCACGCTCCCTCGTGACACTTGCGCAACAGGGTGCATCCGAGTGTCACCAAGGCGGCCGTACCGAAACCGAACTGCTCGGCTCCGAGCAACGCAGCGATCACAACGTCTCTGCCGGTCTTCATCTGGCCGTCCGTCTGGACCCTGATCCGGTCGCGCAAGCCATTCATCACAAGGACCTGCTGCGTTTCCGCCAGACCAAGCTCCCAGGGGCAACCCGTGTGTTTTATGGAGGACAGCGGGCTGGCGCCCGTTCCACCATCGTGACCGCTAATCAGAACTTCGTCGGCGTTGCCCTTGGCCACGCCGGCGGCAATTGTCCCTACGCCCACCTCTGCCACGAGCTTGACCGAGACCTTGACACCCGGATTGCTGCACTTGAGATCGTAGATAAGCTGGGCCAAATCCTCGATGGAATAAATGTCGTGGTGAGGAGGCGGCGATATAAGCGTCACCCCAGGCGTCGAGTGCCGCATCGCGGCGATCTCTGCCGTCACCTTGTGGCCGGGCAACTGGCCGCCTTCGCCCGGCTTGGCGCCCTGAGCGATCTTGATCTGCAATTCTCTGGCATGGGCGAGATAATTTGCAGTCACACCAAATCGCGCGCTGGCGACCTGCTTGATGGCGCAGTTCTTCGAATCGCCGTTCGGCTCGGGCACGTACCGCGCCGGGTCTTCGCCTCCCTCACCCGTGTTGCTCATCGCGCCGAGACGGTTCATCGCAATCGCCATGCACTCATGAGCTTCCTTGCTGATCGAGCCGTGACTCATCGCCCCGGTGCAGAATCTCTTCACGATCTCGCCGGCCGGCTCCACCTCCTCGATGGGAACCGCCTGGCCCGGAACAAACTCGAATAAGCCGCGCAGCGTGTAATGCTCTCGCGACTGGTCGTTCACGGCCCGGGCGTAATCCGCGTAGGCATCGTTCCCCCAGACCGATCCCCTCAATCCGCGAGCTTGTGCCCGTGAAATACTCCTCGACTAGGGCACGGTTCAACCCAATGGCCTCGAACAACTGGGCGCCCGCATAGCTTCGCAGTGTAGAGATGCCCATCTTGCTCATCGTCTTGAGAATGCCCTTCTTGATCGCGGCGATATAGTTGTCTGCGATCTGGATTGTCTCCATCTTTGCGGGCAATTCACCCTGGCGTTGCAGCTCGTCAAGCGACTCGAAAGCCATATAGGGATTGATCGCATTTGATGGCGCGCTCCGCGCCGGCGATCAGGGATTCCAATGCCTGACGAAGGCTCGCGCCCGGATCGGCCGTATCAGCATTGAAACGGGCCATAAGCGTCGCCACCCGGAAATCTTCACGTGCGACGGACCGTAAACGTTCGATGTCTTCGTTGGTCAGTATCGGGTGCGGCAATTTGAGCTGCCGGCAATGCTGGGGCGTCTCCGTCAGGAGATTTCGCTTCTTGCCCGTAAAGACCATCAGGCTCATTACCAGCCCCTCGCGAAGCGGATCGATTGCGGGATTCGTGACCTGGGCGAAAAGCTGCTTGAAGTAGTTAAAGAGCAGCTTCGGCCTGTCGGACAATACCGCCAATGGCGTGTCATTACCCATCGATCCGACCGGCTCCTGGCCATAGACCGCCATGGGCGTCAGGATCATCTTCAGTTCCTCACGGGTATAACCGAAGGCTCGCATCCTCTGAGTGATCGTCTGCGGGTCGCCGGCGACCAGCCTGGGCGCATCAAATAGTCCGCGCAGCTCGTTTCGGTTCTCGTCCAGCCACCGGCGGTAAGGCTTCTGCCGGGCGATCTTGCCTTTGACTTCGTTGTCCGAGACCTCCCGCCCCTGCTCGATATCCACCAGGAACATGTGGCCGGGTCGGAGACGGCCCTTCTTACGAATCTTCTCGGGTGGAAACTCCACCACGCCCGCCTCACTGGCAATGACCGCCAGATTGTCCGTCGTGACCAGGTAGCGGCACGGTCTCAAGCCGTTGCGATCAAGCGTTCCGCCAATCAGCCGGCCGTCGGTGAATACCATTGCCGCCGGGCCGTCCCACGGCTCCATAATCGACGAGTGATATTCGTAGAAAGCCCGCTTATCAGTGCTGATATGGTACTTTGGGCCGAACGCTTCGGGAATCATCATCATCATCGAATGAGACATGCTTCGCCCCGAGCGAACCAGAAGTTCAAGGGCACTGTCGAAACACGCTGAGTCACTCATCTCAGGCTTTAGGACAGGTAGCAGGTCGCGAATGTCGTCGCCGAAAATCTCGCTGGACATCACGGTCTCGCGTGCCCGCATCCAGTTGCGGTTGCCACTGAGGGTGTTGATCTCACCATTGTGGGCGATGCAGCGAAACGGCTGGGCGAGCTGCCAGTTGGGGAACGTATTCGTGCTGTAACGCTGATGCACGATGGCCAACGCCGAGACCACGCGTTCGTCCGCCAGTTCCGGATAGTACTCGAACAACTGCCAGGCCATGAACATGCCTTTATAGCAGATCGTTCGGGACGATAGCGACGTGACGTAGAAGTCCTCAGCTTCCTGGCCGAGTTTCTCCGCGGCAAGGCGTTCGGCCCGCCTGCGAGCCATGTACAAATGCCTCTCTAACACGTCGTCCTTGAAGCCGGCTCCATCGACGAAGACTTGCCGGATAACCGGTTCAGCCGCGAGTGCGATCCTTCCGAGGCAATCCCGCGACGTGGGCACGTCCCGCCAGCCGAGTACCTTCATGCCATAGTAGCCGATAGCCGCTTCGAGCAATCTTTCACACTGCTCCCTGATTTCGGCGTTTTTCGGGCCGAAAACGACCCCTGCACCGTACCGAGAAGGCTCCGGCAATGAAAATCCCAATTCTGCCGCTTCGGCAAGAAAGAATTCATGCGGAATCTGGAAAAGAATCCCTGCCCCGTCCCCGGTGGTCTCATCGGCCCCGGCG
>JARRQQ010000773.1:0-1716 GCA_037381725.1 Sedimentisphaerales bacterium | reverse complement strand
AATCCAGACTCCGCCAGAGCGACGCCTTCATCCGCAAATGAACCCGGAACCAATACCGAAAGACCGAACGTGCTCCTGATTATGTCAGACCAGCATCTGGCCGACCTGATGATCTGTGCCGGCAGAGACCTTGTGCCCACGCCCAATATCGACCGGATAGCCGCACGAGGCGTCCGGTTCGCAATCGCCTATTGCCCTTACCCCGTCTGTGTCGCTTCGCGGATGGCCATGTTGACGGGACTCTACGCGCACAGTACCGGCGCGATTACGAATCTCGACCGGCTCGATTGGCGCTATCGCACGATGGCCCATCACTTCGCCGAGCACGGCTACCTGACCGGACTGGTCGGCAAGATGCACTTCCTCGACGCCCACAATCACGGCTTCGCGTACTACATGTCCATCAACGATTGGCTGATGTATTTAGGCCCAAAGGTCCGGCACTACGCCAACGAGATCGCCAACCATCCGCTCGGGCCGCAATTCTTCAAAACGGTGGATGACAACGGAGCAGGTCTGCCCGACGTCGATGGACTGTGGCTCAAGGGCAGCCCGTGGGTAGGAAACGTCGAGAAGTGGAATTTTGAGAGCATGGCTTCGTCGCTCGAACCGGAAGATCATTTGGATATGTTCATCGCCCGCGAGGCGGCTAAGTTCATCACACGATATCGCCGGCAGCGGTTCTTCCTGGTGGCCAGTTTCATGAAGCCGCACTCTCCGTTCTATCCGCCGAGACAGTGGGCGGAAAAATATCCCGTCGACAAGATGACGCTCCCGGAAGTCGGCGACATTTCGGGATATCCGCCACACATCCAGCGGCGCATTCAACACACAGCGTCGCTTGGCGACAAACGCCAGCGGGCGCACCGTGCCGGTTACCTGGGCAACTTAGCCTTCGTTGACACGTGCGTCGGACATCTCTATGACGCCCTTGAGAAAGAAAACCTGCTCGACAATACCATCGTTGTCTATACCTCCGATCACGGCGAGATGGACGGCGATCACGGCCTTTACCAGAAGTTCTGTCTTTTCGAGCCGTCGGTCCGGGTACCCCTGATTGTGAGCTACCCGAAGCATCTGCCCGAGAACAAAGTGACGAGCGCACTGACCGAGCAGATCGGTTTGTACCCGACGTTGAGCGAGATGGCTGGCCTGGAGCCACTCCGAAAAACAACCTTGCTCGACATTCCCGGCGCGCCACGGAGGCTGGATGCAACGAGCTTTGCCGGCGCATTACGTGATCCCGATATTGGAGGCCCACCCGCGGTATTCAGCGAGTACAACTTGCGAGCCAAACTCAGCGAATACATGGTTCGCACGCGGCGATATAGGTACATCTTCAATCACGGCTCAACGCATGAGCTGTACGATCACGAGACGGATCCTGGCGAATTCGTCAATCGTATCAACGATCCGACGCTCAGAAAGGTACGAAATCAATTGCGCGACCGGCTTTTCGCGTGGTACAATCCTGAAAAGAATCCTTATCGACCAACGTAGGGGCGGCCCCGCGTGGCCGCCCAGGGCAGCACCGTAAGGCGTCCCTCGCGGGAGCACGCGGGAAAAGCCCGTACGAGAACAAGGAGCCGAGGGACCGTCTGCCCGCCTTCGGCGGACTGACTGTCCCTCTCAAGGGGACAGGCACTTTTTGACGGAACGACGCTGTCAAAACGAGCCAGTCCCAGAACAAGGAGCTAACATAATGGCAGAGAGTTT
>JARRQQ010000772.1:0-1734 GCA_037381725.1 Sedimentisphaerales bacterium | reverse complement strand
CTGATAGCGGCGCGTTCCGAGCTCCGTCATGTTTCGGGGGATTGTATTGCTGCATCATCTGCGGTGATAGGATCATCGTTGTTGAACTCTATCTTATGTCATATCAAGAATTTCGCGTATTTTAGCAGAGAGATCCTGCATCGAAAAAGGCTTGCCAAGAAAAAATATTCCTTCATCCAAAACTCCGCGGTCCGCAATCACATTGGCCGTGTAGCCGGACATAAACAGACACTTGAGACCAGGGCATGACTGCCTTAATTTCTCCGCTACGTCTCGACCGCTCATTTCTGGCATGACAACATCGGTCATGAGTATTTGAATTTGACCGGTGTATGACTCACCGATGCGAATGGCTTCGGCTGGATCAGACGCTGGTAGCACATTGTAGCCCAGGCGTTCAAGCATCAAAGTGGTCATCTTGAGTATTCCTCTTTCATCTTCCACCAGCAATATGGTCTCCTCTCCCCTAACTTCCTCATATGGAATTGGCTCCTTTTGTTCCTGTTTATCCACGATAAGGTATTTAGGAAAGTACAGCTTGAATGTAGTTCCCTTTTCAATTTCACTGTATAGACTTATAAGTCCATTGTTCTGCTTGACAATGCCGTAGACGGTCGCCAGGCCGAGCCCGGTTCCTTTCCCAAAATCCTTCGTGGTGAAAAATGGTTCGAAAACATTTTCCATAGTTTCCTTGGTCATCCCGACACCACTATCGCTCACGCCTATCATAACGTAATCGCCGGGTCTGAATCCTTCATGCTCACGACAATAATCGGTACTAAAACTGACATTGTCCGTCTCTATTGTGACCTTGCCGACCCCCTGGATGGCATCTCTGGCGTTGACAAACATGTTCGCCAACACTTGATCGACCTGGGAAGGATCAATTTTGACAAGCCATAGATCAGTCTTGGGTATCCAGACAAGGTCGATATCCTCACCAATCAGTCGCTGAAGCATTTTAAGCATCCCGTCAATGGTTTCGTTCAAGTCAATAATTTTTGGGGCTATGGTCTGTTTTCGTGCGAATGCCAACAGTTGTCGTGTAAGATCGGTCGAACGCTGCGCAGCTTTTCTGATTTCCCGAAGATTGGAAAAGATCGGATCCACGGAATTGGCATCTTCCATAATCATTTCCATGTTGCCGGTAATGATCGTCAGCATATTGTTAAAATCATGTGCCACCCCTCCCGCAAGACGTCCAATTGCCTCCATCTTCCGGGCTTGCTGAAGCTGTCCCTCCATTTTTATGATTTCCGTTACATCGGTTGCAATCCGCAATCGAACCCAGCGGCCGTTGGTCCATTCAATGGCCCTGTCGCGATTGACATAATATTTCCCGGTTTTTGTATTTTTGTCCTTCCAAACACAGACCCCTGTGGGCTTGCCATTGGTATCCAACAGTCGGACCTCAGAGCAGTGTTTGCATGGTTGTGTGTGATTACGAAAAGCCTTCCAGCAGATTTCACCTGTCGTATCCCTGCCAGAACTCTCCTTCAGGTATTTGTTCACAAACAAAATCTCATAGGTTTCCAGGTCCGTCACATACACAGCGGCATCGATGCTGTCCAAAACTTTCAAGAACCGTTCATGAGACACCCTGAGATTCTCTTCGGCCTGCTTTCTCCCGGTTATGTCCGTGACAATCCCATCCATGGCAATGAGCACCCCATCCTCGTTCCTCAATGCCACGTTGCGTTGGTTGAGCCACCTTATACTCCGGTCTTTGTGAAC
>JARRQQ010000771.1:0-2537 GCA_037381725.1 Sedimentisphaerales bacterium | reverse complement strand
TACTCCCACAAAGAAACAGTACGCCCAATATCGCCGAAGAGCTTACGGCTTGAAAGAGTTGTGAGCTCTTCTTCTTTTGAACCAGTGCATTGAAGACGTTGACGCCCGATAAATTTTTTTCAAATTATGCCTTGGGACTGAAAACTGACATTTTTGGGGACGCGACGTGAGAAAATAGGCTGGCGTGGAGACATTTTGGCCTCATAATGTCACCATGTAAATTGAGGTATCTTTCGACTCTTGAAGAAGGCGTAATGTCACTTAACTACATCTTCTTTCCGCGCCAGTTTTGCCCGCCACTCTTCGGCCTTTTCTGGTTTGTTCCAGGCTTCGTAGAGGTCGATCAGCGTTTTGATTTGACGTGATACGTCCACAGGCGTTGTCTGCTGGATGCGCTGTAAAATCGCCATCCTCTGTAGGTACAAGAGCTCGGCCGCCTGGTACAGACCATGTGTTTTATACCGGGCAGCCCACCAGGGCATCATGGTGAGGATTGGATCATCGCTGTCTTTTAGCATGTTGCCACACATTTCCAGGTCGGTAGTAGCCTTGTCGTACCGGTGAAGGGCGATATAGAGCACTGCTCGTCGAAGGTAGTGCTCGGCGTGGAATGGATCCATTTCAATCGTTTGGCTTTGTCGTTCCAATTCCTCAGCCATGAACTCGTCATCGGCGACCGCCTTACCCAATTGCCGATAAGTGGGAATTTTAGGATCAAGGTTCACAAGCCAGACCTCATCCAAAATATGAACCGCCATTCTAGAACCATCCGGCGACCACACACTCGATCTGGCAGGAGAATCGAGAATCTGCCAGGCTTTCTCTCGCTCTATGTCATAAATCCACAGACCCAACTCAGTATACCAAGTCCAATATCCCAAGCTTAGTTCTTTTCCATTTGGTGACCACTTCACAGGCCAGGAATACTGAACTAGTGGTGGAATCCACCTGGCCATGACTGAACCTGACGAAAGCTCAACTATTCGAATCTCATTACTGTTCTCACAAGCAATCGCTACATACCTCTCACTTGGTGAGACCGCAAAGTAACCGGGACACTCCAGGAGAATCTCAGGCGAGTCATCAGAGGCATCAACACCTATCCGGCAAAGCATGTTGTCTAAGGACCGGAAGAAGAGTCGGTTTGAGGCTTTTCCCCATACAGGCCAGTGGCCAAAGACCACGTGCTTAGGCTCGCCCCCAGAAACCTGAACGACCAGTATTTCATCCTGGCGAGATCTTGTCTGGTGTGATCCACGCGCAAAAGCAACGTATTTGCCGCCCGGAGACCATGCGGGGTGCATGCCAAACATAGCCAAGAGACGTTCTGATCCTGTCTCCAGATTTGCGATATAGATACCGCGGGGTCCAGATACTACTGGAGCTGCGTCCATCAGAGTTGGTGGCCCCGGATAATTCCATGCACCCCGTTCATATGCGAGTTGTTTTCCATCAGGTGACCAACTGCACGGAGCATCCGCTGAGATCGGTAAGCGTGTACCTGTCGCCTCTAGCATGCGATAATACCGAGCAGCTTCACACATTGTAGAGAAAGGGATTTTGTGGGCCATGTCAGCCGGCACTTCAAAAGGCAACCCTGCACGAAGAAGACTGAATACATATTTCCCCGTCCGCAAGTATGTTTCACAGCGCTCGCTGTAGAGCATGGGAAATTCCGCTGCGAGCGTACACGCCTCGATGGCGCGACAGTGGTCTTCCAAGGCCTCATCAAATTGGCCTGTTTCTCGGCGGACTATAGCACGAAGGGCATATCCCAGAGAATCTTTGGGACGAAGAGCGATGAGTGCGTCCACATCGTGGGTCATACTCTGGTAATCTCTGAGCCCACAACATAGAAGCGCGCGTGCCTTGCGTGATTCGTAGTGACTCGGATCGAGCACAAGGGCATTGGACAGCCATTGAAGAGCCTCCTCTGGAGTACGGGCAGTCATAGCGCGGAGCGAATTTGCCTCCGCCGATTGAGGAAGTATCGCTTCGGCATGTTGTCTGTGTTCCTTGGCTTTGGCTGGATCGGCTTCTAAGTAAATCCTAGCCAGCAAGGAGTAGGCCGCTCCGGCCATTTCCGGCCCCCCCTTAACGAGTTGCTGCAACTCTTGCTCGGCATCGGCAAGGCGTCCTACCTCAAAGAGCAACTGGGCGTGGAGCAGATGCCCCTTGAGTCCAAGATTCTGATTTTTGAGGGTTGCCTGAATCTGCTCAAGGGCCGCCTCGTACCGTCCTTCGGCATAGAGCCGTTGAGTGCTGACTAGATTGCGGTCCGCCTCGATACGGCCTTCGAGGTCAGTCACTTTGTCCAGAGCTTGCTGGGCACGCAGATACATCGTGGTGCTTATGACCAAGCCTATGATCAACGACATGACGACAGCTCCCGTAGCCAACAAGGGCCCCCGATACCTTCGCACGAACTTGTGCAGTCGGTAGCCAGTTGATTGGGGGCCGGCAATAAGTGGACCACCACGGAGGTAGCTGCGAATGTCATCCGCAAGTTCAGATGCTGATCGATACCGAGAAATTCG
>JARRQQ010000770.1:0-2699 GCA_037381725.1 Sedimentisphaerales bacterium | reverse complement strand
GTCACTGCGAGAGGTCGGCTATTATAGCTGGCCAGGTTCCAGCTTCGATGCCGAAGGTCGCCAGGCGCAGTATATGACCAGGCTGGGAGCCATTCAGCAAAAACTGGGCATGAATATCTCCATCGAGCCAAGGATGCTGGATGAGAACGAGAGCGTCACACGCTTCATCAACAAGATCAAAGCCGATCCGCCCGACGGTCTTTTGCTGGTGCCCTTCAAGAAGGGCCACTGGCCGCATGTGACTCGCATCGTGGAAGAGACGCGCGTCCCCTCGGTCGTGCTCGCCACGCTCGGCGTGCTTCTGGTCGGGCACGTCCGCGACCTTCATCGAAAGCCAGGCGTCTACATGATCAGCTCGCTGGATAATCTCGACGCCGTCGAACAGGCGATGTGCATGATCCGCGCAGCGTCCTGGATGAAACAAAGCCAAATTCTGAATATTGCCAGAGCGGCGGCTCCCGACCGAGTGGTCCCACATCTGGGCACGAAGGTCCGCACGGTGGCAAATACGGGCTTCATCAAAGAGTTCCAGGCAACACAAGCCACAGCCGAAGTCAAACGGCTTGCCGCCGCGTATCGTGACAACGCCACTAAGGTGATCCAACCTAATGAAGAAGACATCCTCGACGCAGCCCGGGCCTACGTCGCGTTGAAACACGTTGTCGAATCCGAAAAAGCCGACGCCGTCATGATGGACTGTCTGCCCGGTCTCAAGCACCCGCACCAGCACGTTCCACCTTGTATGGGTTTCATGAGCCTGCGAGACGAGGGCATTCCGGCCGGCTGCGAGTCCGATCTCGACGCCACACTCACGATGATGCTCTATCAATACCTTTTCGACAAGCCGGGCTTTCAGCACAATCCATCCGTCGAGACGGAGAAGAACCATTACTTCTGCGCGCATTGCACGAGCGCATCGAAAATGAATGGTCCGACCGGCAAGCCGGAACCTTACGTTCTTATGAGCCATGCCGAGGCGGGTTGGGGCTGTGTGCCCAGGGTCTTGTTCACTCCGAAACAGCAGGTCACCATCGCGAAATATCTTTCGGTGCGGTCCGATGCCGAAACGCCGCAGATGCTCGTGTACTCGGGCGAGATGGTGGGTTGTCCACCTGTGCCGGCGGCGGGAGGCTGCCGCACCAACGCGGAGACGACCATCAACGAATTGGACGACGTGGCCGACCTCAAAGGCCACCATCTGGTGATGGCCTACGGCGAGCACGCGGCGTCGTTGCGCCGGTTCTGCCGTCTTTACGGCATTGAAGCCGTTGCATAGGGCGAACTTGCGGGCCAACCGGTAACTCCTGATCTGAAAGAGGAGGCTGTCTGGGTTTGCTTTTCGATGGACTATTCCGGCTATCGGGCTATCAGGGAATCAGGGCGTGGGTATCAGGAGATCAGGGACTCACGTCACCTGTGTGCCACCCTGATTTAAGGCTTTATCCCGGGACGGATATGCGTAAAATGCCACTATGCTGGAAAAAGGGCTCGTTCAGATTTATACGGGTGACGGTAAGGGCAAGACAACCGCTGCGTTCGGTCAGGCGCTGCGCGCCGCCGGCCAGGGAAGCACGGTTCTGATCTACCAATTCCTGAAGCCTCCCGACCTCGATGCCGGCGAGCGCCTGGCGCTCCAATCAGCATGCCTCAAGATCAAGGTTCGGCTATCAGAGAATTGTTGGGAAAGCTTGCGCAGACAGTCCAGGAACAGATATACGACGTGCTGGTCCTTGATGAGATCGTATTCTGTCTTTCCGAGGGTCTGGCTACAGTGGACGATATCCGAAGGATCATTGACAAACGACGTTCCGGCGTCGAGATTATCCTGACCGGTCGCGGAGCCACCCGCGAGCTGATTGAATTGGCTGATTTGGTCACAGAGATGAAAAGCGTCAAACATCCATTTGATAAAGGCTTGCCCGCAAGACGAGGCATCGAGTATTAGCCAATGACAAAATGATTGCGCCGGTGAAACAGGCTGTCTCAGGAAGGGAAATCGTGCTATGAGCCAAAATGTTGCCGTTATCATTTGTGCCGCCGGGGTGAGCAGCCGGTTCGGAGGAACCAGAAAGAAAGCCTTCGTCGATGTGGCCGGGCGGGCGGTCTTCTTGAGAAGCGTCGAGCACTTCGCCGATCGTGACGACGTCAAGCAAGTCTTGTTGGGGATCGCCGCCGAGGACGAAGAGCTTGTGAGCGTCAAATGGGGGCCGAATCTGAAGTTCTTCAACGTGCAGACTTTCATGGGCGGTGCCGAACGCTTCGATACCGTTATGAAGGGCCTCGATCTCGTCAAGGATGACACGGAGCTTGTGGCGGTCCACGATGCCTGCCGATGTTGCGTGACGAAGGAAATCATCGACGCCACTTTCGCCGCCGCGGGCAAGAGCGGAGCCGCCATCCCGGCCTGCCCTATCACCGCGACGATCAAACAGGTCAAAGACAAGACAATACTGCGCACCGTAGACAGAGCCGACCTTTACGAGGCCCAAACACCTCAGGTCTTTGCCTCCGGCCTACTCAGAAAGGCGTTCGAGAATCTGAAGAACCTCGACAAGAGCAAAATCAGCGACGACGCACAGTTAGTCGAAGCGCTGGGGCATAAGGTGACAATCGTGGAAACGGACTCGTCGAACGTCAAGATCACTCGCAAGAGCGACATTGCCGTGGCGGAGGCTATTCTAAAGTCCCGGCCGAAACCC
>JARRQQ010000769.1:0-2977 GCA_037381725.1 Sedimentisphaerales bacterium | reverse complement strand
CGTGATATTTGATAGAGGCGAGAGAATCCGTGACCGTGCCGATCCCGACACCTTGGATATAGGTCGGGTTGTAACGTGATCCGCCGTTGTGGTAGTCGATGCCCCGAGTGATGCAATCATCCATAAGAATGGACATGAATGGAGCGGGCATGTAGTTGGCGAATAGACGTTCGATGACGTTGTTGCCCCGAATCTTCAGATTGATGAAGTATTCGAGTTGTTTGCTGTAAGCGTCCACAAATTGCTGATAGGACGTGAACCGGCGCGGATCACCCGTTTGCGGGCCGATCTGTTCGCCTGTTTGAGGATCAATACCATTGAAACAAGCTAACTCCACGATTTTGGGCCAATTGATGTAGCCCGTCAGCGTGCAGCTTTCCTTGCCGAAAGCACTGACCGTCACGCAGCCGCTCGGACCGCCGCTGCGGGCGTCCTTCATGCTTTTCCCGTCCTGGAGCATCTCCTTGATGATGACGTCCGTGTTGAAGACGGAGGGCTGACCAAATCCGGCACGGATCACCGTGCAGGCACGCCTCAGGAAGCAATCTGGATTCTTCGTGCTGAGCTGAATGCAGGCACTCGGTTGGGTCAGACGCATCTCTTCCACCACGTCCAGAATCATGTAAGAGACGTCGTTGACCCCATCGGCGCCATCCGCTAGCCTGAGTCCGCCGACGTTGATCAGGGCAAAATCCGTGTAGGTTCCGCTTTGCTCTTCGGTGATACCCACCTTGGGAGGTGCCGGCTGGTTGTTGAATTTGATCCAGAAGCACTGGAACAACTCTTTTGCCTGCTCGTTTGTCAGTGTTCCGTCGTCCAATCCTTGTTCGTAGAAGGGTAGCAAGTGCTGGTCGAGCCGGCCGGGATTGAACGAATCCCATGTATTCAATTCCGTGATTACCGACAAGTGAACAAACCAGTAGGATTGGAGCGCTTCCCGGAAATTGCGTGGCGCATGAGCGGGCACGTGTGTACAAACTTGGGCGATTTGCTCAAGTTCCTGTCGGCGAACGGGGTCGGCTTGTTGTTGAGCGAGTTGCGCTGCTTGTTCGGCGTAGCGCCGCGCGAAAATCATGACGGCGTCCGCACAAATGTCCATCGCCTCGTATTCCTGATCCTTCTCATAGGCGCGAGGATCGTTAAGAAAGTCGAGTTTCTTTCGGTTCTCCGCGATGTTCCGTTTGAGGTCTACCATGCCCTTGTGATAAATCTTATCATCGAGGATCGCATGGCCCGGCGCTCGCTGTTCCATGAATTCCGTAAATACGCCTGCGTCGAACGCTTGGTGCCACTGATGCTCCATCACCCCAAAGAGCTTTTCCCGCATTGTTCTGCCGGTCCAGAAGGGGATGATCTTCTCTTGGTAGATTCTTCCAACTTCTTCCGTCACGACAAAGGGCGTTCTTTCCCGGCTGTTCAGAATTCGCAAGTCTTCCAGACTATGACAACACAGTTCGGGGTACGTGGGTGTGGCCTTGGGGGCCGGGCCTCGCTCGCCGACGATCAGCTCACCGTCGTTGATACAGATGGTCCGATGCTCCATCAGATACTTGAATGATAGAGCACGGCAGACCGGGACAGATACTCGCCGCGGAATGTCGCTGCTGTAGAAGTCGGTCATCAGCTCGGCTCTTTCGGTCGAGATATAGGGCCTGGTTCCGACACTTTGTTCCCGCAGTTTGGTCACTCGTCCGTTCATCTCATTAGCCGCCTATCTTGACGTCGAAACCGCGATTTTTGAAAGTTTCGGCGATCATCATCACGTTTCGTCGTTGAAGCCCGGCACGAGCGGTATTCTGATTATGACCTTCTTACCAGCCTCGGACAATTCCTTGATATTATACAATATTCGGTCATTGTCTACGCCTGTAAAGCGTTTATGCACGGCTGCATCCATGTGCTTGATATCACAGAGAAAAAGATCGGTAAATGGGGCTATTTCCCGGACGATTTCCAGTTCCGCGTAACAGGTCGTATCCACAGCCGTATGAATGTCCCGCGCCCGGCATCGGCTCAGCAATGCGAGGAGGAACTGCGGCTGCATCAGTGGCTCGCCTCCGGAGAATGTGACGCCGCCGCCCGACTCGTCATAGAAGATCACATCTGCCGCAATCTCTCTCATCACCTGACCGACGGTCATCTGCTTGCCGATGATCTCTCTGGCCCCTTGCAGACACGCACGCACGCATTCACCACACAGCTTGCACTTTGTGATGTCCGTGGCTGGCCCGTTCTCTGTGAGCGCAATCGCGTTTTGTCCACATGCTTCGATACACTGGCCGCACCTCAGACATCGAGTCAGACGAAAGCCAGGCTCCGGGTACTTTCTCCAGCTTTCAGGATTGTGGCACCACCGGCACTGCAAAGGACACCCTTTGAAAAAGACAGTGGTCCGGATGCCCGGGCCGTCGTGTATGGCGTATCTCTTGATGTCGAAGACGTAGCCCCTCGCGTCCCGTTCGGGCGGATTCCCAACCGGTTCAGCCGGCGCTGGTGTGGCGTTAGTAATATGTTGTGTGGAATCTGTCACATCCGCAATCGTACCAGATCAGGACGCCAAAAACAATCACTTCGGTCAGGCCAAGGCATGATTCAGACAGGAGCTTACGTTCTTTGTACGGATATGGTATCCTAATGAGAAGGAGACTATGAAGTATGACTGATTTTGCATTGAAACGAGCGACCTCCGTCACGGGTAGAAGGATTTGCACGTACGTTCTTGTTGTGTTCTTGTCGTGGATGATGTTGTTCGGCGGGCGGGCTTATGGCCAGGCTGCGGTCCCGGAGGAAGACCGGGCGGCGCTCAGGGCGGCCATCAACGATCTGATAAGGACTTTTGGTGATCGCTACCCGAATGGGAAGGAGTATCTGACGAGGCTGCGAAATATCGAAACTGCGAACCGTGGGGAGTTCGACGAGCTTCGATGTGAAGCGCTGATTGCCAATCCATTGGTCAGTGGGCAGCCGATTCTCTTTG
>JARRQQ010000768.1:0-1808 GCA_037381725.1 Sedimentisphaerales bacterium | reverse complement strand
GAACTTGCGCGCATGCTCGGCACGATACTTGTGGATTTCTTCGTTGATCGGATCGCTCATGACTCCATCTCCAAAAGCTCCTCAGGCGAGCATACCTCAGGGCAGCGATAAGAAGATCACGGCTGGGCCTAGCCACCAGATAGCTTACAACGCTGGTCTCAATGTACAATTTCTGTTTCATAGTGAAAGTGCTCACCTGTATTATACCCCTGTCTCAGCAGGGGACAAAGAGATTTTTAGGAGACACATGAAGCCTTGTCATCCGCGATCTATCGTTGACAATTCTCTCTGCGTTCTCGGTACCCTCTGTGGCAAAACCAAGATTACGAACTGAAAGATTCGGCGTGCCGGAGATCACCTGATAACCTGATTCCCACTTTCTGATTTGCTGATAACCTGATAGACTAATGCAGCCATTTTGAAGGACTGTTTTTTCGGGAGGCACCAATGGATAGAATCGTAAGCAAAATAGGATCAGGCATTGCAATGGCGATGTTTTGTATATGTTCGACTTTGGGAACCACGGCTGACACCAGCAGAACCATTAGTATTATTCCACTACCCGTTTCCATTGAAGACCGCGGTGGGGTGTTCGTCATCGATCCGACGACGCAGGTGTTTGCGGAGGGTGACGTGGCGGTCGAGGCGGCGAAGCTTATCGACATGCTGGCTCCGGCGATGGGATTCCGGCTGAAGCCAGGCCGGCGTGTGCCGAATAGCATTCAACTGGATATCGACTCCTCGTTGAAAGAGCGGCTCGGGAGCGAAGGGTACGAGCTGGAGGTGACGACTGACGCGATCAGGATTCGGGCCGGCGAAGGGGGCGGGCTGTTCTATGGGATTCAGACGCTGCGCCAGTTGTTGCCGGCAGAGATCCTTAGCGAGCAAAAGATCGAAGGCGTTCGATGGGCTGTGCCTTGCGTGCATATCGTGGACACTCCGCGTTTTGAATGGCGCGGGCTGTTGATCGACCCGGCCAGACATTTCATTCCCGTGCGAGACGTCGAGCGGTTCATCGACTTGATGGCCTTGCACAAATTCAGCCGTCTGCAAATCCACTTCACCGACGACCAGGGCTGGCGCATCGAGATCAAGAAGTATCCGAAACTCACACAGATTGGGTCGCGGATGGATTTCACGACCATGCGCCAAAAAGAACCAAATGAGAAGGCTGGTGGTTTCTACACACAGGACGAGATTCGTCATCTGGTTCGATACGCGGCGGAGCGCTATATTACCATCGTGCCCGAGATCGAGATGCCCGCCCATACGGGGGCCGCGATTGTCTCTTATCCCCAGATCGGGCTGTATCCGGAAAAGCTCAGCGCCTTGCCGCCGGAGCAGCGTTGGCGAGCCAACGAGCGGGTCCTGGCGCCGCGGCCGCAAACCGTCGCCTTCATGCAAGACGTGCTGACGGAAGTGATGGACCTTTTTCCGAGCCTCTATATTCACATCGGCGGCGACGAAGCGAACGTGAGCCATTGGGCGAAAAGCAAAGAGATGCAAGCGTTGGAAAAGCAGTTGGGCTTGAAGAACGAGGCCGAGCTGCATAGCTGGTTCATCAAGCAGATGGACGAATTCCTGACTCGTCACGGCAGGCGGCTTATTGGATGGGACGAGATTCTTCAAGGCGGCCTGGCGCCAGGGGCGACGGTGATGAGCTGGCGCGGGCAAGCCGGCGGCATTGCGGCTGCCAAGGCCGGCCACGACGTGGTCATGGCCCCCACCTCGCACACTTACTTTGACTACTATCAGGGTCCTAAAGACAGCGAGCCGCGAGCCATCGGGGGCTATCTGCCTTTAGAGAA
>JARRQQ010000767.1:0-1823 GCA_037381725.1 Sedimentisphaerales bacterium | reverse complement strand
GATCGCGCAGGTGAACAGCCGGATGCCGCGAACGCACGGCAACAGCTTCCTCCATGTCAACACGATCGACGTGCTCGTCCCCTACGATGAGCCGATCATCGAGATCCCGGTCCCCGAGCCCGACGAGGTGCTCCGGCAGATCGGCCAGAACGTCGCCCGACTCGTGGACGACGGCAGCACGATCGAGTGCGGCATCGGGCGGATTCCCCAGGCCCTGGCCGAGTACCTCGTGTACAGGAAGGACCTCGGCATTCACACCGAGATGTTCAGCGATTGGATCATCGACCTGATCGAATGTGGGGCCATCACGTGCGCGAAGAAAACGCTCAACCGCGGAAAGATCATTGCCAGCTTCTGTATGGGCTCGAAGAGATTGTATGAGTACATCGACAACAATCCGCTTTTCGAGTTCTACCCCACCGAGTATGTCAACGACGTGTTTATCATCAGCCAGCATGAGAAAATGGTGGGCATCAACGTCGGCCTGGAGATTGACCTGACGGGCCAAGTCTGCTCGGATTCGTTAGGCTATCAATTCTATAGCGGTATCGGCGGGCAGGTCGATTTCATTCGCGGCGCCGCGCGCAGCCGGGGTGGAAAAGCAATTATTGCCATGCCCTCGACCGCCAAGAACGATCAAATTTCCAGGATCGTCCCGCGTCTGACCGAAGGCGCCGGCGTGGTGACGACACGCGGCGACGTTCACTACGTCGTGACCGAGTACGGCGTCGCCTACCTGCACGGCAAGAGCATCCGGGAACGGGTCCTGGACCTGATCCACATCGCCCATCCGAAATTCAGAAAAGAGCTCGTCCAGGCGGCCAAAGCTCAGAACTACATTTACGAAGACCAGATCGAGCTGGCCTGGGAGCAGGTCGGATACCCTGAAGAACTCGAACGGTACGAAACGTTGCGGGACGGCACGGAGATTTTCTTCAGGCCCATCAAGCCCAATGACGAGCCGGCCCTTGCGGAGATGATGTATTCATTGAGCGAAGAATCGGTTCGGACCCGTTACATGACGCATTCCATGTCGTTCCCCCACCGAGAAATGCAGCGCGTCACCAATATCGACTATCGACAGGACGTGGCCATCGTCGGTGTCGTGCCCAGCATCTCGGGCGAGGAGATCGTCGCTATCGCTCAGTATTTCCTCGACCCGAAGACCCAGTCTGCTGAAGTGGCCTTCGTCGTACAGGACGAATGGCAGCGCAAAGGGATGGGGACGTTTCTTCTGGATTACATCACGCAGATCGCCAAGCAGCGCGGCGTCAGGAGGTTTTGGGCGAAGGTCTTACCGAACAACGAGCCGATGCTCACGATTTTTCACAACTCCGGCTACAAGATCAATACGACCTTCGACGGCGATGCGTATGACATTACGTATGATCTGACAAATGGCAAGCCGTGACGGCGCGTCTCCGCGACGAAAAGACTGTGTCTATATCACCTGTGAAAGTTTGTATTAGGCTATCGGGTTATCAGGAAATCAGGAAGTGGGGATCAGGTCGTCAGAATATCAGGTGGGCCGGCGAATCCGGCAAAAGTGGTGGATTGCTCCTGATACCCTGATCCCCTGATATCCTCCATCCTGATACCCTGTTACCCCGATACGCTTGTGTACAACCCAGGAAACAATTTTGAGAATGAATAAAGCAGCGTTTATCTATTCGCCCGAATTGGAGAAGTACCATTACCCGCCCGAGCATCCGTTCAACACGGTCCGGGCCAAGCGCGTCCGAGAGACGGTCAACTCGATGGGGCTGCTCTCCGGACGCAATGCGCGCGAGGTTCCGCCGGTGCCCGCCGGGAGACTCGTGCTC
>JARRQQ010000766.1:0-2998 GCA_037381725.1 Sedimentisphaerales bacterium | reverse complement strand
AGGCAGAGTCCCCGACGCCCTGCCCGAAAGGTTCTGCCCGCCCCGAAACATAGGCCAACTCGATTGTCGATTTTCGATTTGCGATTTGCGATTGTCCGCGGACGTGGGAGGTGATGGACTCGGTGCCGGGCGATTGCGCATCGGGTACTGGGTCACGAGCCACACCACGAAGAGCACGCAAATAAGAACAATAATAACAGCGGCTACCAGAGCCTTCGGTCCAACTCTCATGGCAACATGATAGTGTATTCGTTGTGGCGAGGCAATAGGAGCGTTGGATTGAATATCGACTAATGGCTACGGAAGATTGTCGATTCAAAATCAATCGAAGATCGCAAATCGAGAATCTTAGATCCCTGGTCAATGCATAGTCTGCTCAACGACGTACTGGCCTCTGGCCTCCATGATGAGTCTGAGCATCTGGTCGGCCTGGTTCTGGATTCCGGGATCGGAATTGGTCACCCTTGCGTTCCACCGGCTATACTCTTTGTTCAGGTGCCGGCGGGCCTTGTCCCGGCTCATGTCCGACGTCAAGCCGAGCATGGCCTGGACGTCCTTCACCTCGTGCATGTGGATGGGAAGGACCTTCTCCATCATCAGGCGGAATTTCTCGGCGTCGACTTCGAGCCAGCTTGCCAGGTCCTTCAAGAGAGCCGATTCCTGAGCAGCCACGAAGCCGTCCGCGCGGGCCACGTACAGGCACAGATCGAGGATGTCGTAACGCTGCGCCACGGGCGCCAGATCGACAATCTCCTCGCAGATTCTGCGTGTATCAAGCCGGTTGCCCTCGCGGAAAAAAGCGACCGTTCTACTCAAGACCTTCTCCAGCTTGAGAGCATCCGCCTCGCAGGCACGGTCCGAACTGGCGATGATATTATCTCTGGCCCAGTTCTCTATCAGTTCGACCTCACAGTCGGCTAATTCATCATCAGCCGCACTAACCGCAAACGCCAGCGCCACCGCCAACACTTTGGTTCGTTCGGCGTTTTCCTGCAAGTCCAGATAACCGGGGGCCGGGTTGTCGTAGGCGAATGAACACCAGCCACGACACAACTCCTGGCCACCTTGAGTGGACGAGATCAACGTCTCAAGCCGGAGGGCACGCCGGCCCCGCCGGGCGAATACCAGCCTGTCGATTCGTATTTGGGCGACGGCGGTCCAGTCGGGCAGGTTGGCGGATGTCCCCATGTCCAGCCAGGTCTGGACCGGTACGTGCGGCTCACCGGTGACATCCACAAGTGAAATTGTTATGGTGGCTCGGCACCCGTTGTCCGGGGCTTGGATCGAGCCACAGACTTCCACACTGAAAACGTCCTGGCTGTCGTCGCTTTCCTCGACCGTGGTCGTTCGAACGCAACAGTTGAAGGTGCTCATATCTGCCGGTGCAACAGGCAGCGAGTCCTCGTTGACAGTCTCTAATTCCGACCTTGCTTTCGGCGCTTGGTGATCGGAAACTGAAGATCGGATCCCCCTGGTCCGTCCAAAGAGCTTCGACAGACAGGCCGAGACCTTCCGATTGCCGCGCGTCGGCACTCCGGCCCATTTGAAGTGATCAAACAGACCCGAGAAGATCACGACCGCGGACACAACCAAGACAGTCAAGAATAGGATCAAGAACCCAGTCATACGAATTTGTGTTTTACGACTTTCGATTTATGATTGGCGCTCCGCAATCGCCAATCTGAAATTGTCAGTCCACTTGTGACTTGCTGACGGCCGACATTTCTTTTTCTTTAACGTCACTCTGTGAAATCTGTCCGTCCTGGTCCAGCGACAGATCGACCTCAAGGACGCGTCCCGATTCGACGTCCTCGAACGTGCAGTGCATTCTCTGGTTTACGTCGTAGCTGTAGGTGACCTGGACTGGACAGCCCGCCGCCCTGTCCGGCGGCAGTTTGAACTTGTGCGTGGCAATCTTGTTAACGTACTCGACGTCGGTGTCCTCCCCCTGCGTGACGGTGACTTCAATCTCTTCTTGATTGTCGGTCAGGGTGTAGAACGTCTGCGTCGCCTCGCAAGGCAAGGGCGTATTCGTCTGCAGAATGATGCGGTTCTGGATGACACGCCGGCCCGTCTCTTTGTCGATCGGCGCACAAATCGTGCCATAGCTGTGGTTGCAGACGTAGGTCAGATGGATGTCCTTGAGCCCGCTGGCGACGCCCGGCGGCACCGCGTCCGGCGTTTCCCTGAGCATCGTCAAGCCTGCGTGCAAGGCCGCACCCAGCGCTACGCACTCGTCCACGTTCACCGCTGCCTCCGGGGCGAATCCAAACATTTTCTCCAAGCGTTGCTGGACCAGCGGAATCCGGGTACTACCCCCGACCAGCAGAACCTTGTCGATCCCGGAAGGCTCGATGCCCGCCTGCTCAAGGGCGACCTCGACCAGGATGTCGGCGCGATCCATCCACTCGGAAATACCCTGCTCGAACATTTCCCGCGTGATTTCCACTCTCATGTTGCCCGCCGAGCCGTAGAGCATCTTCTTCGCAACCGCACGTCGCGACAACGTTCTTTTGATGTCTTCGGCCTCGTCCTCATATTTGGCTCGGTCCTCTTCGGAATTAACGAGGTCGGCTCCGAACTGCTCTTTGTAGCTCTTCTCCAGCATCTCAAGTATCTTACGGTCGAAGTCCACGCCTCCGAGAGCATGGTCGCCCTGTGAGCAGATGATGTCCATTTCATGGCCCTTGACGTCCATGACGGTCACGTCGAACGTTCCACCACCGAGGTCATAGACCAGGACCTTTCCCGATACGCTGCGGGTGGTCGCGTAGTACAACGCCGCGGCGACCGGCTCATTGACGATGCCGATCACGTTCAACCCGGCCAGCTTCCCGGCGTCCATAGTTGCTTTCCGGCGCACTTCGTCGAAGTGCGCGGGGACGGAGATAACCGCATCGCGAATCTCATCGTGTTCGATCGAACCGTCCTGCTTGAGCTTTTTGAGAATCAGAGCGGACTATTCCACGGGTGTCCAGTCCTTCTCGTCAATCGTCCG
>JARRQQ010000765.1:0-1829 GCA_037381725.1 Sedimentisphaerales bacterium | reverse complement strand
GACGCCCTGAGCGGTAAAGTCAATGGACTTGCGGTCCTAATTTGCTTCTTTATGGCTTTATATGCTATCAACCGTGCTGAAGGCAGACCGTGGCGAGGGCGTCTCGGCCTCGCTGTGTTAAAGAACAAAGGCAAGCCCGATGGGCATCGGGATTCTCTTATTTAGAACCTTGTGACCCTTCACACCCGGGCGTTCGTGACGGTTTCCACCCACGTCTGAGCCATCAACCAGGCTCCCGCCATCGTCGGGTGGACCCCATCGGCGAGCCAGTGAGGGGCCGGAGCCAGCTTGGACGCCTTGTCGAACATGCTTTGGAAGGGAACGAACAACGCATTGAACTCCACGGCCATCTTCCTGGCGACGCGCCTGTACTGGTCGAATTCGGGGAACCATTTGTCGTTTACGGCCCCGCAACGCAGAACAAAAGGCTCACAGATCACCAGTTTCAGATCGGGAAGTTCACGTCGTGTCCTTGCAAGCAACGCCCGGTAGTCTTTCTCGTACTTTTCCACCGTTCCGTTATACCTGCCGTTCAACGTGTGCCATATATCGTTCACACCGATTAAGATGCTCAACACGTCCGGCCGAAGCTGGAGACAATCTTTGTCCCATCGGTCCGCCAACTGATACACCTTGTTGCCGCTGATTCCGCGGTTATAGATCTTCAGATTATCACCCGCCTGATCGGCCAGGAGATGAGCGGCAATCAGATAAGCATAGCCTCTGCCCAAAGCGGCCGCATCATTGACATTGCCTTCTTTTGACTTATCTCGCCCGGCGTCGGTGATGGAATCGCCCTGCAACAGAATCGTCGCTTCTTTCCTAATAATGGGCGTCCCGCCATGCGCGGAGGTTAGGCTGCCCGAGCAACCGGGCAGCAGGAGTGCAGAGGTTCCACCGATCGTGGTTGTCGCCGCACACGTCTTGATAAAATTGCGTCTTGAAATCACTTTCTTACTACTCTCGTTCATTTTCTCAGTCCCTAAAGCTTTTTCTGCACGTAATACGAATCGAAATGTCACACGGATTCCACAGTCGTATCGCGAAGGAATTTGCTGGCTTTGATTATTTCGATTTTGATCAACCCGCCTTTGTTGTTCAACTCAACGGTAATATTGGGGCTCAATTCTACACTTTGCGCCTCAGGTTCCTCCGACCAATCCGATCCGTGATTCATTTCTTCTCGGAGCGGATCTTGGGGGCTATCCTTTTCGGAGGCAGGCGAACCGCTTTGAGATTACGTGATCGCTCTTTGAGGTCCTTGCAGATAGCACTCAGATCAAAGTTGAACTTGCGCGCATGCTCGGCACGATACTTGTGGATTTCTTCGTTGATCGGATCGCTCATGACTCCATCTCCAAAAGCTCCTCAGGCGAGCATACCTCAGGGCAGCGATAACCATTGTTTTCGACAACTTGACGAATCTTTATTCGGGCGGTCGGGTTGTTCAGGTGAGCGAAATTCCATGTGACCAGAACATCCATTCCATTCACAACGGCCACGGCGATATGAAGAGCATCGTCCGGATACTCGGCCGGGACTGCCTTGGCGGCGAGGATCTCCTCGGCTAGCGCTTGTGCCTCCTGATCGATGTCAAGCACGGTGAAGGGGGAAAGGGCGCCTATCCGCGTTCGGGCTTGTTCAGAATCTCCTTGCTCGGCTTCCTGATGCACCAAAGTCGAGACATACCCTGCAAAGCCCGACGAAAGGAGCTTGGACCAGAATTCGGCTGTAGCTTCCTGCCGCGCAGCGATAAGAAGATCACGGCTGGGCCTAGCAACCAGATAGCTTACAACGCTGGTCTCAATGTACATTTTCTGTTTCATAGT
>JARRQQ010000764.1:0-2759 GCA_037381725.1 Sedimentisphaerales bacterium | reverse complement strand
GCCATGTTGTTTACCCTTTGGGAAAACCGGAGGGTTCCAGATCCCACGTTGCCAAGGGTTCGCAGTAGGTTTACTACGGCTTTACCCTTGGCGCCTTGGCTCTGAAGTCCTCCGACTTTTGCATCGATAGGGTTAACCTTCTTCATCTTCCAGCATGGTCAGCAAAATATCCCCTGTATCGGAAAGCAGCTCATTGATTTCATTTTCGTTTACTTCCACGCCGCTTCCGGCCAGTTTAGCTTTCAAAGGCGTCAGATCCAACCCAAGTTCCTCTATAGCTTGCGGATTTCCAATAAGTTCCTTCAAATACCGCATCAGCTCGCCCTGGGGCGTATCACTTTGAGCGATACTGTCAAAATCGATTGCCGGTCGGGTCTGTAGTTTAACTTTCTCAATCCATGCCTTGCTCCCTGACACTTCAGATGCAAGCCTGTCAAGACCGCCCGGACACAAGCGTTCATGCCGTTAAGGTCAGACATCTCCCGACTTAATGCCTCTCCAAATGCAATGGCTGCCTGCTCGATGTTTTTGGCGTTGGAGACATCTGCTTTGACTTCTGTCCAGCGAAGCACATTCAAAGGTACAAATTCCGTACGAATTTCATCGTCTTCAACTTCTACCAAAACGCAGCCTTTTTCACCGGGTTCTCTGATATGCCGCCCCTGGGAGCAGCCGGAATAAACGATGTGCGGTTTTTTCCGGAGCACACTATATTTGTGCACATGGCCGAGGGCCCAATAATCGTAGCCCTTTGCCGCAAGTTCGTCCAATGTGCACGGGGCATAGGGTAGGTGACCATCGGCGCCGGATATCAAGCAGTGCAGAATGCCGATGTTAAGCATATCGGGCACCGGATCAGGGTAAGCTGCTGCCAGATTTTCGTAGACATCCCGAGTGGCGTAACTCTGGCCGTGAATGGCAACGCCCCCGGCCTCTCCGAGATTTCGCATCTGATTGGCAAAGTACAATCCTGTTTTAAAGTCCTGCCAGTCACCGTCATAAAGGTCGCCGGCCACAAGAACAAAATTTACTTTTTCATCCAAAGCAAAATTGACCAGGTTGTCCAACGCCTGTCGGGTGGCTCCCCTTATTTCTTCAATAGGGGGTGCACCATCATAGTACGATAAACCTCGCAGAGGCGAATCCAGATGTATATCAGCGGCATGTAAAAAGGTCAGCATGAAATCTCCGTCGGTTTAAATAAATGGCAGTCCCGCAAAGCGGCTCATAGGCTTGTGCGGTGACAGGCCTGTATTTTCTTAACTTGCTCATCGTTAACTCCGGCTTCCACGGCGAAATCGGGCCAACGGCGAACCACTTCAATGACGTGTTGAATCATCTGCTCTGCGCGTGCCTTCTTGATGTCGGCTGCCTTGGCGAAGGCGAGCAAGTCCTCACGTTCAAACCCATCTCGTTTACCATTCACGCTCATTTGGTGTCGACTCGTCCACTCGCCACTGGGGTTCCATGCGTAGGAAATATCGAATCCAGGTGACAGGCGCCATTCACCTCGCCGATTCATGAGGAAGGCTATGTTCTTGACGTGATCATCACAATTGCGACCGACCACATTGAAAATGGCGCGCAGCACTTGCTGATCAATATCCCTCCGAGGAAGTCCCATCCTCCGTATGACTTGGATTGCCTGCTCGTACGAATAGCTCGCAGGTTGCCTATAGTCATAGTGAGCAATAGCTCCCAAGGACTGCATGTGTAATTTCTTGCCGTTCGCAGATCTATCAAATCTTTTTGTCATAAAGTGACTACGGCTACCTTCATGATGAAGGCGGCACGCCGTCATCTCTATCCCGGCCTCGACGGCCATTAGGTGATAGGCATACTCAATCTTACCGTAGCCCTTCGGAGTGGCGACTTCAGTATCGCTACTGCTGGTGATTCCATCAAATTTCATTATCCAATACTCAAAGTTCTTTCCTGCGTCGACCTGGCCTGACCTAAATTCGTTGGTTTCTTTATTCCAAGCGAGAATCGCCTTGGCCCTGGCTCCGCCAGCTGAAGTCCCAACTCGCAGAATATCATTGATTGCTTCTCGGTTATCGTCACCGGAGAAAACGCCACCGAATCTGGCACGTTCGGAAAAGATCTGGTTTGCCAGGTTGACGAGACTAGCGACCTCAACTGCTCGCTTGCTGGTTGGCGGTCCCAGTGTGGCTGGCTGATACTCGAGAGCCCCCATGCCGCGACTGCCGACATAACAGAGGCGTTCCACTGAATGGAAACTCTCTGCGGTTCGTCCCTGTGAAGCAAGCCAGGCGTCGATGATCGCATTACCGTATTTGTCTGGAAGTGAGTCTGCAACCAATCCCGGCAACCCCTTGAAGGTATTCCGTGCAAGCGCCGGGAACTCATAGGGGAACTCGCTAAGCGGCATCATAAGCGGTGCCAACTGAATACCGCTATGCAGAAAATCAGGCGCGTATTGGAAGACCCCAATCTCCCTGTCCTCAAGCCAAGTGACGGCGCCGATTACACTACCCCAGAGAACGACGCGTGCATCATTATTCATCATCGCCTTCGCTGTCACCCCACGACCAAGTCGGGAGTTCATCAATAGATTTAGTAGGACGTGCGCGCTTACGCTCTCCGGCGCCAATGCCGATCCGTTCGATTGGTCTCACGGTCGGATCCGGCAGTAGGGCTTCAAGGTTTTGTTGTATGCTAAGCGCCATCATAATCCGAATGAATGTATCCATGGAAACACCTTGGCCCTTTTCAAGCCGACCGATGGTTCTTGGCGA
>JARRQQ010000763.1:0-2825 GCA_037381725.1 Sedimentisphaerales bacterium | reverse complement strand
TGCAGAGTACGTTCTGAACCTTGTCCGCCGAAAGCCCCACAGCAAGGTCCTGCTCACCAAACGCGCCATGGTTCTTCACATTCTCGGTGTGGCGGGCGTGATTTGTCTGCTCTACGGCCATTTCGTCGAGCCACACTGGATCGATGTCAATAGGATGACCCTGACCACCGCCCGGTTGAAAACCGCTAGCTTTCGCATCGTTCAGATTTCCGACCTTCATTATGACATCCACGCCCGAAACGAAGAGAAAATGATCCGGCTCATCAACGATCTTAGGCCGGATGTTATCGTGGCTACGGGCGACTATCTCAACGACACGCGGGTAGTACCGCGCCTGAAAGAGACGCTCCGTCGGCTCAATGCTCCGCTCGGCAAGTTCGCCGTCGGATGCAGTGCCGAGGTTTGTCGTGATGTCGGTCTCGGCGTGTTCGCCCCCACCGGCTTTCACCTACTTTATGAGTCTGGCGTCACGGTGACGAAAGGTGAAGATACCATCAATATCTGGGGCTTGAGCTACGAGGGGCCCGGCGTTTGTCGGGCCCTGCTTGGGAAAGTTCCGGCCAGTGCCTTCAATGTCTTTCTGGTTCACACGCCGGATTTGGTCGAAGAGGTCAGCGGCCTGGGTATTGACCTGTATCTGTGCGGCCACACACACGGTGGGCAAGTCAGGCTGCCTCTGTATGGCGCCTTGGTTACGAACTCGAAATTCGGCAAGAAGTACGAATCCGGCTTGTATCGGGTTGGGGAAACGACGCTCTACGTCAACCGGGGCCTGGGCATGGAGCCTCGTTGGTGGGCGCAGGTTCGGTTTTTGGCCAGGCCGGAGATCGCCGTTTTTGATATTCTGCCGGAGTCGCGTGCAAGGCCTTAATGTTTCAAGGCTAAGCGAGAGGAGGTTCGCTCCTCTTCCGCCGGACGGTATATGCCATTTTCGGTAGTTTTTGGACTGTGCCTCAAGATGAGATCGTCTATTCTGGCGGGAAAGAGACGAGACAGACGCCACGTTCTATCTGTTATCTTTGTGCAGATCCAGAGTCTTAGCGAGGAGACTATTTGCCACGTTGAAGTTGATGTTCTGATTGTGAAGCGTGATGATCGGTTTTTCCCCGTGAAAGAGGGTGTTACGTAGTCTATACACGATTATCAACAGTGCCAACACGACGGAGGAATGTTCGGCTTCCTCTTCTTTCAGCACTGATTCAACTTGCTCTCGGTCACTGCCTCCAATTCTTAACCTGGCAAATTTGTCATTCGTCTTGCCATTGCACAAGTATCTTTCTTGAAAGTACAATAGGTAAGAACTGAAATCTTCATTTTTTAATGAACCCACCTTGCGTAGGCTTTTAGTGAAGTTCTTTATTTTTCCGATAGAAGCATGCCGCTCACAGATTTTTGACTCAAACAAGTTCCACATCAGGCAGAAGTGCAGAACGCCGGCCATGTCCTCCTCCCCGATACTATCGTACGGGAAGTAAGTCTTTAGCCAATCAAATACTCTGAATTGCTCTATTACGCTCATTCAATGTCTCCAGTGTTTGATTGAGGGCTATTGGGCATATAAAGAAATGTGACTCATGTTTTCACCTTTAATATGTCGGATATTTACGAGAAAAAGATAAACACAAACAAGATGCGGACCATCGATTTTACCGAGGCGAGGCTCCTCTGAGCGAGAATAGCCCTTCGTTCCCACTTGTGGGCGTCGAAAATCTCATTTTTGAGGCTTCCAAGAACGAGAGTCAGAAAAAATCAAAGAAGACTCTGAGAATGGCAAAAAACCCCCACCGTGATTCTTTGCGCCATCTTGCCTAACCGCCCCTGCAAGGCCTATCCCTGTGGAAATGACCGGTGCTCTTCATTTCTTACCGCAAGGGCGCAGTTTCTTTCCCACAGTGTTATTGTTAGCCTGATGACCTTCGTCCTTCTTGGTATTTCTGTGTGATCGCCTTTTACGTTTATGGGCTGACCCTTTCGTAGCCGGCAGCTTGTCGCCCTGTTGCTTCCGCTGTTCTTTGACTTGTTTCGGTTGTGGAGTTGGACGAGAAGACTGTTCGTTGGCAGCCGACAAATCGAAGAGTCCCTGCTCAACAGATATTGCGGTCTGTAGGCCGGTGTCAATTTCGTTTTGTAACTGAGCGATTTGCTCAAGCAACTTTTCAATATGCGTTATCGCTTTCTTTTGTTTCTCTGGTTTGATATGCTCTTCCGCAACACAAGACAAACGGTCTTTTCTTAAACCGTTGGATTCTTCGCTTTTCTGCTCGTGGTGTACTGGCTCGGCAGGTCCAACAGATTCTGTGACAGAGGGTTCGGGTTCTACTGTGGGCGGTATAGTTTCATTTGACTTCTGTGGTCCTTTCAGTAACCTCCCTGCGAATCTGCCCAATCTGGTTCCCAAAAGTGAATTTTTTTCTTCCTGAGAAGATTTGCCCATTGTGATTCTCCTCTGAGAAAAGTTCGTCCGACGCCAGAGGCATACTCTCACCATTGCTATATCGGTCTTTTCTGAGCACGACATAACAAGATAGGAGCAATATTTTCGCGAATTCAGGAGGCGGTTTGTGAGAAAACACTGGTTGTAATACCCATCGAGGGCAGATCATTCTTTCTACGCGATTCTCCTGGCGAAAAGGCACATGGGCGGACTCTGCGGGTCGTCTATGGTAATGAAAAGGGGCTGCAAGCGGATGCTCGCAGCCCTATCGCACAGCCCTCCTTGGATGTTGATTCTGGGATGCTTTGGGTCTTTGCAGCTTCCAACCGACAACGTCCAGGCCCATAGCGGCGACAATTCAACAGTTATGTCTACTGGTCGTTCTTGCGTT
>JARRQQ010000762.1:0-2815 GCA_037381725.1 Sedimentisphaerales bacterium | reverse complement strand
GGAAAGGGACTACAGATGAAAACGAGAGCCTTCACATTGATCGAGCTACTGGTCGTTATCGCCATTATCGCCCTCCTGTTGGCCATTATCATGCCTGCCCTGAACGCCGTCAAAAGGAAGGCGGCGTCCACCGTGTGCCTGAGCAATACCAAAAACCTCTCGTTAGGCTGGTATATGTACATGGGAGACAACGACGGGCGGATCATGAGCTGTGAGGACACCGGGACCGACCAGTACGGCAACTTCGTCGGCTGGATCGGTGTGCCTCGCAATATCAACGGAACCCTGTTGAGCAACACGCAGACCGAGCCCCCCGTGACGGACCAGGACGAAATCCGGGGCATCGAAGCGGGACTTCTGTATCCATATGTTAAGGAGCCGGACACCTATCACTGCCCCGCCGACAACATCCGTACGAGCTTGTACGACCGGACCAAGGTGTTCGTCTCCTACGGAATGCCCATGTGCCTGTTCGGAAGTCCGGGCGGCAACAGCAAGGAGCAGATCAGGGCGTTCGGTGAGATCAAGCGTCCAGCCACCCGTTATGTCTTTGTCGAGAGCGCGGAAACGCGAAACTGGAATTCGAGTCATCATTTCGTCATGGGGGCGCCCGAGTACACGGGAGGCACGGAGTGGGGCTGGTGGGGGCCGATGGCGGTCAACCACGGAGACAGCAGTATCCTCGGGTTCTGCGACGGCCATTCGGAAGTCCGAAAGTGGCGGGACCGCTTCACGATAGAGCGCGTGGACAAGCTGATTCGCGAAGGCGTTACGAACTACGGCATCGAGTACCCGCCCGCCGATCAAACGCAGGACATCGCCTACATGGCCAATGGCTGGGCCTACCGCCATCTGGGGATATGAGAACGAAAGTGAGCTAAAGTGTATTGGGGCCACACTCAACTTTAGGCACTTTGGCGACTTCCAACTTTGGGCACTCTTGGGAACGCTTATGGATCGACGAGACTTTGTGAAGGCAAGCGGAATCGTGGCGGCCGGCTCAATGCTCGATGCGCTCGGCGCGAGGGCAACGGGGTCGGAAGCATCGAAGGAGCGGCCGAACATATTGATGATTACCACGCACGATCTGGGCCGGCATCTCGGCTGCTACGGGATTGCGGAGGTTCGGTCGCCCCATATCGACGGGCTCGCGGCCCGGGGCGTGCGATTTGCGAATATGTTCTCGACCTCGGCGGTGTGCAGCCCGGCGCGCGGAGCGTTGCATACGGGCCGATATCCGCAAAGTAATGGGCTGATGGGTCTGACCCACGCTCCCTGGTGGTGGCGGTTCAACGAGGGCGAGCAACACGCCGCGGCTATCCTGCAACGGGCGGGCTATGAGACTTACCTGTGCGGCTTGCAACATGTATTCGTCAAGGGCCAGGAGAGCAAGTACGGCTACCAGCACGCTCTGACCACAAAAACTGATGCAGAGAATACAGTTGAGCTCGCCGGCGAGTTTCTCAGAGGTAGGAGGCAAGGCAGTAAGCCGTTCTTTTTGAAGGTGGGTTTCTTCGAGGTGCACCGTAGAGGCGGCTCATACAAGCATCGAGGGTATGATCCGAGCAAGCCTGTCTTCATACCGAGGTATCTTGCCCATACGCCGGTGATGCGGGAGGACCTGGGCCGATATCAGGAGGAAATCCGTTACTTCGACTCGTGCGTGGGGCGTATCTTAAATGCATTGCAAGCCGCGCCTTGTGCAAGGAACACATTGGTGATCTTCACGGCGGATCATGGTAGTCTTGCCGACGTTGCTGGACCTGATCGGCGCTGCCAAGCCCGCTAATCTGCAAGGCGTCAGCTTTGCCGATTTCCTGCAAGGCAAGTCATCTCGGAAACCTCGTCGGGAAATTTATGCCCAATTCACGCCGGCCATGTTCCGCGATAATGAGTCGCGATGCATTCGCACGGAACGCTACAAATTGACCCGCTACTTCCAGGCGGGGCGCAGCATGAAATTCCCGATCGACGTGGACCCGGTCCGATTCGCGCAACACACCGAGCGAGCCGCGAGTACCGGCAAGCCTCGACCTTTCGTCCAGTTATTCGATATCGCCGCCGACCCGGGCGAACTGCACGACATTGCCGGTAAAAGGGAAAATGCGGGCATAGTCGAGGAGCTTTCGAGGAAACTGTACGCCTGGATGGAATCCGTTCACGACCCGATCCTGAAAGGAGCCGTACAGACGCCCTATTACCGGCAATCGATGGAAGTCTTCCGCAAGGTTGTGCAATGATAAGACGGGACGAGCAGTTGTTGGAATAGGTCCTATATGTCCGGCACGACTTCGGGATAGACCTGGCCGGTTGAGTTGATCTTGAAGACGTAGATCAGACCTGGCCTAAGCTTCGAGTAGACCACGTTGCCGTAGATCGCTTCGATGTCGTGTGCGGCCAGCTTTTCCGGGTCGTTGGCCAGGTCCCAGATGCTGGACCAGAACATTTCCCTCTGCTTTATAGGCAATTCTGTGAGCAAATCACCGTATCGTTGCGGTTCAGTCCCGGCTTCTTCGATGGGAAAGCCCTGCTGGGGCGCCATTTTCTCGCCGTAGACCCGCCTCCAGAGATACAAGGCCCGCGTCCGGCCGTCCATCACCATCTTGCTGCCGAACTTCACGATCAAGGCGTCGAAATGAATGATGTCGCCGGCGATGGTGAATTCTTTCTCCAGGATTTTCTTGGTCTTGTCGTCCCGGGCCGTCTCGACGAACTTGAGCGTGGTGAAAAGCTCGCCGTCCCTGCAAGACGGATCGATCACCTTTGCATTGCCTATCTGGCTCTCACTACTCAAATTGGTGATGGCCTGCAGATC
>JARRQQ010000761.1:0-2905 GCA_037381725.1 Sedimentisphaerales bacterium | reverse complement strand
TGGAATGTCTCGATCCGGGAGACCTGGAGCAAACGCTCGTCCAAGCCAAGAAAGCCCGACGGTTCCTTGAAGAGCTAACTGGCCAGAAGACATCGCCTTCGCGAAGCAGGTCTGCTAAAGCGGCTCAACTGTCGGCGGGTGTCGCGGTTGCCGACATTACCCCCCCTACCGGTTACCGCATGAGCGGCTACTTCAGCGAACGGCTGAGCACCGGGACGTTGAATCCGCTTCACGCCAAAGCCGTCGTCTTTCGCCAAGGCAACAAGGCCGCGGCTATGGTCTTATGCGATATCATCGGTCTTTCGCGCGATGTCACGTCCCGCGCCCGCGAGCAAGCCGCGGCCAAGACCGGCATTCCCGCGTCGAATATCCTCATCGCCGCAACACACTCACATACCGGGCCGCTTTACTTCGGCGCTTTGAGGAAACATTTCCACGATTTGGCAGTGGCGCAGCATGGCAGCGATCCGTGCGAGAAGGTAGACTACCCCGCCGAGCTTACCGACAAGATCGTTGAGGCTATAACGACGGCCAACGCAAAAGCCCAACCCGTCCGGCTCGAAGCCGGATCGGCCAGGCAGCAAGGTCTGTCATTCAATCGACGGTTCCACATGAAGGACGGAACGGTCCGATTCAATCCCGGCGTGCTGAATGCCGATATCGTTCGCGCCGCCGGGCCTATCGATCCCGAAGTTGGAATCGTCTTCTTCCGCGACTCCAGCGGCCCCGACGTTCGCGCGGCGATGGTCAACTTTGCCCTTCATCTTGACACGACCGGCGGGACACTGTACTCGGCGGATTATCCGTACTATCTCGAACAATCCCTTCGCGAGAAATACGGCCCGCAGCTCGTCTGTCTGTTCGGTACGGGCACCTGTGGTGACATCAACCACATCGACGTAACCAGGAGAGAGCGGCTCAAGACGGACACCATCGGCAAAGCGCTAGGTGAAACGGTCTGCGCGAAAGCGGATTCGCTCAAAGCTCTCTCAGCCCCCGCACTGGCGATGCGAAGCGAGGTAGTCGAGGTCCCGCTCCAGCACTACGGCCCGAAGAAAGTGGCCTGGGCAAAGGAGAACATCAACAAGGTCGGCACCCGCGAGCTGTCGTTCCTCGAACAGGTCGAGGCGTATAAGATTCTGGCTCTTGAGATGCGTCCGGGCCGGACGATACCGCTGGAGGTTCAGGTGATTCGGTTGAGTCCGGAGGTCGCTATCGTCGGTCTGCCGGGCGAGATCTTCGTTGACCTGGGTCTCGCGATCAAGAAGGCTAGTCCGTTTGCGACCACGCTCGTGATCGAGCTGTGTCAGGACGCCCCCGGCTATGTCCCTACGAAGAAGGCGTTCGCGGAAGGCAGTTATGAGACCGTCAATTCACGCGTCGCTCCAGGCGGTGGGGAAAAGCTGGTCGCAACGGCAGTCCGGCTGTTGAAGGACCTTGGCTGATAGTCATCTTCGCTCCACGGAGACATCGAATGAGATTCGCGAAGATGCACGGGCTAGGCAATGACTACGTTTACGTCAATTGCTTCGAGGAGAAGGTCGGGAATCCCGCCGGACTGGCGCCGATCGTTAGTGATCGGCACCGAGGCATCGGTGCCGACGGCCTGATTCTCATCGAGCCTTCGTCGAAGGCGGATGCGAAGATGCGCATCTTCAACGCCGATGGTTCGGAGGCGGAGATGTGCGGAAACGGTATTCGTTGCGTGGCGAAATACGTCTACGACCATAAATTAGCGCGAGCGGGCCACGCGTTTGCCGGGCCGGGCGGACAGCCCTTTCCGGCTTCGTTGAGCACGCCCAAAGACATCCCCGTGAATCTGCCCGGCGAGAAAGTCGTCGAACAACCCATCGACATCCTGGGGCAACAACTACTGATGACGTGCGTATCAATGGGAAATCCCCACGCCGTTCTCTTTTGTGATGACGTGGGCGCCGTTGAGTTGGAGAAACTCGGACCTGCCATTGAGAATCACAGCCTTTTCCTCAACAGAACTAACGTTCACTTTGTCCAGACGGACAGCCCGACGGAATTCACCATGCGGACATGGGAACGAGGCAGCGGGATTACGATGGCGTGTGGCACCGGTGCTTGTGCCGCCTGCGTGGCCGGAGTGCTTTCCGGCCGCCAAGAGCGAACGTGCACAGGGCATCTTCCGGGTGGCGATCTCGATCTGAACTGGTGCGACCAGGACGATTGCGTCTACATGAGCGGCCCTGCAGTGGAAGTCTTCGAGGGCGTCTGGCCGGACTGAAAGTGTCAAAGGCTAAGCTTGAGAGGACGGCAGAACTGCAGCGCCACGCCATGCGTCGGCGCGGTCATTCCGCCCTCTGTCGATGATTCGCGGATGTTATCCGTTCTCAACACCCTAGCAAAACCCGACATCTTGCCTCCGAATTTAAGCCGGCCCGGTTCCGCTGGTATTGACAATACAAGTTTCAGAAGGTCGCCTCGCCTGAAGGCGCCGTCGGCTGCCTGTAAGTACACGCCTCCGGGGCCTACGTTGATTGTGTGGACCTCGTGAGGCGTGCTTGCCGCCGAGCCGACTTTTTGACATGACATCTCGAGTCTCGTCTCTATTCGTCTGTACTGGCGGCGGTCAGGTCGATCCGTCCTACACATCCCCGCCTCTGTCCTTTCCGTTTCCTTGCGCAGATGCACACATGTAAGCAAAGCAAAACTCGTTCCAAACTGGAGTCCGGGAACATATCCTATTTTAACTTGCCTAAGTGCTTTATTAGAAGGATGTTAGACGATACATTGTACGAAGTTTCTATGTCGCCTCCGCCAAGGTTCCAGCCGCGTTGAGAAATGGCAACGTCGCGAGTCAGCCCCGGCCGCTGTTCGTTCCGCCCCGGCGGAAGACGGTGCCGCGTACGTTCTTATTCTGCAAAAAGTTACGTCT
>JARRQQ010000760.1:0-1939 GCA_037381725.1 Sedimentisphaerales bacterium | reverse complement strand
GCATCGGAAAACACAATCGTTCAGGCTAAGGCTCGAACTACGATACGCAAAAATGGCTGCCCCCGATCCTCCTCCACTATTGTCTTGCCATACACAATTCGAAAACGTGACGTCCGCGTTCGTACCGACATACACGGCGTCATCGTTGTTTGCAAAGACACAATCAGTCAATTGTGGAGAGCTACCTTGGCAAAATAATCCCCCGCCCACGCCGTCACCGAGATAGTGAGGGCGGGCACCGCCAGAGTAACCGCCTGTGACGGCGACGCCATCAAGAATGACGCCATTACCTTCACCCGTACACATGACCACGTGCCGACTATTACCCTTTATCGTATCCTGGTCGGCAGAATCGTCATTATGATCAATATCACCGCTGAGAATTGTTGTATAGAACTTAGTATGACGAAAATCTGGATACATCCTCGCTTGCCCAGCGAACCCACCCAGGATGGATACCTCGTCTTTCAATTCAAACGTGGCGTCACGGTCCAGAGGATCCCGGGTGGGCGTGTAAACGCCCTGGGCCACGTGGATCTCATCGCCGGCCTGGGAGGTCATAATAGCGTCCTGGAGATCGCTGAACGCATCGATCCAGGACGAGCCGTCGTTAGCGCCGGCAGCATCATCATCAACATAAATGACCCTGCCCCACACAGCAGTGCTCGACATCCCCAGAAGAAACAGCGTGCACGGCAACCACTTTACTTGATTTGCTTTTCTGTTCATTTCCCAATCCCTTCAAAAAGAATGATAAATGAAAAATGACGCCCCGGCCAACGTAGCTGGGGGCATATTCTCCCCGCTCAGATACACTCTGTCCGGCATTAGTGACTCTTATTGAGGAAATGGGCGTTTGGTGCAAACGGCTTCTACGCCCGCCCGGAAGACGTGAATGAGACCTGTAGAAATACATACCTTTAGTCCTGTCGCGCACGCACTACCGCCCTCGCGGGATGCCCCGCAGGGAAAACAGTAACGACACTATAGACAGAGAGACTACTCCTTGATAAGGCAGGGCCGGTATGAAATGAACGTATGAAATATGATGGCACGCACAAAATTATGATAGATTTTGTCCTGCCTTGCTAGAAACAAGTATACGAGCACACTGGTAGCCCTGTTCATCTTTGCAGACTTATCGGGAAACTTTTTCTTGCGGTCCACCCGTAACCAGGATTGCCTGCGGCGTGTTGTCTAACGTCGAAAGTGATTGATGAGCCAAAGAATGAGGGTCAGGAGAATCGAAAGAAGGATACTGCTTGCGATAGGAATGTAGATGCGCCAGTGCTTCGAGCCGAATTCCAGATCGCCGGGCAATCGGAACAAGCCTACCCGGCCGAGCAGCACCATCAGCCCGCCCAGCAGCGCGATAACCAGCCCTGCTACAATAAGCCACTTCCCTATCTGTTGCGGACCAAAATCCATCTATTTCTTGGTGAACTTGACATCAGGCAAGCCATCGGCAAAATACTCCAACCATATCGAGGAGTCCGCAAGATTCATGGGCGATCTTTCTCCCTTCGGACATCTGTTTTGATGCCTTTGAGAAATCCCCTCATGTCTCTGATATTCTGCAGCAAGGTAAGCTCAATGCGGTCAGAGAATTGGAGAATCTGCAATTTCTGTCCCGGACGGATACCAAGCCTTTGCCGTATCGCCTTGGGAATGACGACCTGAAACTTCGGTGAAACCGTTACTGTTACCATAAACCAACACTCTTACTTGAGAACGCTTTACGATTTAGTATGTCGATAGAAAATCGTATGTCAACAGTTAAGACATGCAGTCTCCCACCAACAATCACCGGAAACATCCTGGTGAGATAGCGGTTCCCAAAGCTGGCTTAAGTGGTAGAATGCTTTTCATGAGCCGAGCGAAATGTGATATTCGGATCGGGACGTCGGGGTGGTATTATGACCACTGGAGAGAGGTGTTT
>JARRQQ010000759.1:0-1940 GCA_037381725.1 Sedimentisphaerales bacterium | reverse complement strand
TTGCTCATGACCCTCCTTTTCTTGTATACGTTTCTACGCCGTCGTCCGTATATACTACGTGAACGATGAACCAACATCATCCCGTTTCTGATAAGGCCTTGATTAAGGCGGCGCAAAGGGGCGACAGGGAAGCTGCGGCGTGGCTGTACCGCCGGCACGTCGACAGGGTTCACCGTATCTGCTATCGGATTGTGCTGGATCCTTCACAAGTTCAGGATTGCGTCCAGGAAGTCTGGTTGAAGGTGTTTCGGAATCTCGACCGGTTCCGGTCGAACCGATCATTTGCCGCCTGGCTGAATACCGTCACGGCCAATACGGCCATCGATTACTACCGAAAATGGATCAAGCAAAGGAATCATCTCGACGTTGATGTCGCCCGCGCGCATTCATTGGCGGCGAGCCGCCAATCGGAGGCGCAGCAGTCGGATGGTGCTCCCGTTCAACAAAAAATCAAAGAAGCGCTGGAAAATATTAGTGTGAACCAGCGAACGGCGTTTGTCCTGCGGTACTTCGAGGAGATGCCCACCGCCGAAATCGCCCGGATACTGGGCTGTACCGAGGGCACGGTCCGGATTCATATTCGCCGGTCGCTGCTCGCCTTACGGGCCAGGCTGGCCGGGAAGCTCAAGTTGTAGAGGTTTGCAGATATGAAAAAACAACGTTTGTCATTCGAAGAATTCAAAGCCCTATTTCAGGACAGCTTTGCCTCGCAAGAGGAGCTACAGAAGGAATACGATCTATTTCTTTCGATCTTCGAGCACCTGGATCAGGCAACCGTACCCGAATTGTCTTGCGAGGACAGTGACGAGATATTCCAGCGGGCCTGGCAGGGACGGCCGCAAAGGTCCTCGTGGATTTTGACGTGGATCGACTTTTTCAAGCAGCCGGCCGTAACGTTTGCTCTCGGCATTGTGATGGGATGTATTGTGATGGCCGTCGCGACGAGCGGCCGCGTTAAACTGGCTCCAGCCGCGTCGGCGGAGCCGTTGCTGACGGTGGAACGCACGAATTATACACAAACGTACAAAGGCAAGATGATCGACGATTTTTATCCGGAATTCGAGAATCCGAGGATCGTGGTCGAACAAACCGACGAGTCTTCGCCGCCGCAGCGAACACTCTACGGAACGTTGGATAATGGTGAAATCACGGTGGTCTGGAATTTGTGAAAAAGAAAGGAGATTTACGATGAAAATGCGAACCTTATGTGCAGCCGTATTGGGACTTATGTTGGTTTCAGGTCTGTCGTTGTCGCAAGAGCCAGCATCCCCGGAGTCTGTGTCGGAAGATACTCTATTGGTAGAATCGTCGCCAGCGAAACCGGTGCCGGAAGAGCCAACGTCAAATGAAACCCGTCAGAATGCAGAGCCGCGGGGCAGAAGCCGCACTTTGCAGGCTCGCCGTGCCCCCACTGCAAGAGGGGGCGAGATGGTGCTGAAACTCTTCAAGCTCGAGCATTATCCAGCAGAAAACTTAGGGCGTCTTATAGCGGAAATGTTTGATGTCAAAGTAAATTCGGTACAATCCAACAATAGCCTCATTGTTCGGGCGACGAACGAACAGATGGACAATATACAGGCCTTGATCGCAAAACTGGACGTCGAAACACTACAGCCGGAAAGTCAATCGCCTGACAACCTCATCTATCGCGTCTATATGTTTGAGATTCCCTCCCAAAAGCAGGATTTGAAGCCGTTTTCCATGATTCTACAGGCGTCTGCGCAAGTGACTTCGGCTACGCTATTGGGTGGCGCTGCAGAGGAAAAAATCGAGGTCAGCGACTATGCGATCATTGATGAACGGGATAACGGGCAGGTTGACATTCTGTTACGAGGCAGGGCGCCTTCGAATGAGTCAATTCAAAAAATAGCGGAGCTTACGGGAATTCAGATTAGAGAGTTGAGATGGGATGACGATGAAACGTTCACCCGCAACGTCCC
>JARRQQ010000758.1:0-1946 GCA_037381725.1 Sedimentisphaerales bacterium | reverse complement strand
CCCTAAGGTCGCGGTTCGAAGCCAGAATGATTCGCGTATCCACGGTTCTGGTCCTGTTGCTGCCGACCGGCTCGAATTGTCTATCCTCCAGGACGCGGAGCAGCTTGGCCTGAAGGGCGGGCGAGGCGTTGGCGACCTCGTCGAGAAAGATCGTGCCGCCGTCTGCGGCCAGAAACTTGCCTTCCTTGTCCCGGACGGCACCGGTAAATGAGCCTTTGACATGGCCGAACAGCTCGCTTTCGAGCAGCGTTTCCGGCAGGGCCCCACAGCTTACCTCGACGAAGGGCTTGCCACGCCTGCCCGAGCGGTGGTGGATCGCCCGGGCCAACATGCTCTTGCCCGTTCCGGAGGGTCCAGCCATCAAAATCGTGGTCTTGCTGTCGGCGACCGCTTCGACGAGGTCGAATATCTTGGCCATTTTGTAGTTGTGACTGATGATGTTCTCCAGGCGGTGTTTCTGCGCGAGTTGTGAACGGAGGCTCTCGTTCTCGCTCATCAGCGATTGTTGTTTGACCGCGCGTTCGACGGCCAGACGGAGTTCGTCATCGATGACCGGTTTGGTCAGGTAATCGTAGGCTCCCTGTTTGATGGCCCGAACGGCGCTCTCAATGGTCCCGTAGCCGGTGATCACAATCGTGACGGTTTGGGGGTGCCTTTTCCTTATGACGTTCAGTAAATCGAGACCGTCTCCGTCCGGAAGGTTGACGTCGGTCAGAACCAGGCAATAGCTTTGTCGCTCCAGCTCCGCCAGAGCGCTCCTGAACGTCTGGGCCCCACGGGTCCGGAATCCCTCGAGGGATAGGAATTCGCACAGAGAGTCCAGTATGATTTTGTCGTCGTCAATAACGAGAATGTTCTGTTGTCTCATACGGCGTCTGATCCCTTCGCCAGTTCCTCGCCTACCGGCAAGTACACAGTGAAAATGCTGCCGCCTTCCGGGGCATTGTCGGCTGTAATCCGGCCGTTGTGGCTTTCCATAATGTCCCTGCATATGGCCAGCCCCAACCCCGTCCCTTTCCTATCCGCTCTTGTTGTGAAGAATGGCTCGAAAATAGCCTCGGTACTATCCGGCGGCAAGCCCACGCCCGTATCACGAAACTCGACAACAACCGTACTATCCTCTCTTTGACGGGCGGAGATATTGAGCCGGCCTCCGTTTTCCATCGCGTCCAGCGCGTTCTTTGTCAGATTGCAGAAGACTTGAGAGAGGTTGCCGCTCCTGATCAGTGGCAAGCCCGGCGCGTAGTCTCGCACAATGACGACGCCCGACGCCTCGGCCCTTGACTCCATCGTTTTGATAGCGTCCTCGATCACCTGTTCCACCTTCACGTATTCCATCGGGGCACGGGCGCTGCGCGAGTATTCCAGCAATTCGCTGACGAGCTGGACCATCTTCAGTAGCCCGCGCCGGCATTGGGTGAGGTACTCGATGGGCTTTTCGAGGTTTTCCTGCTCGACGACCCGCATTGTCAGATTGATGTATCGAAGTATGCCATCCAAAGGATTGTTCAGCTCGTGGGCCACTTTGGAGGCGTGTCTGCCGATGGCCGCGAGCCTCTCCGCGCTCGCCAGTCTTCTGTTCGTGTTGACCTTTTCGGTCACGTCCTGAATAATAATCGTCCCGCCGAAAATTGCCCCGCTTTCAGGTTCGCTCAGTGGCGAGCAGACAATTCGCAACAGCCGGGTCTTGCCCTTGGAGGCGCAATCCACTTCGTCGAACACCGCGTCTTTGCCTGATAAGATCGCCGATGTCAATTGCTCCGCCCAGCCGCGCCAAATTCTCTCGTCCGTACCTCGCACCAGCGAAACGTCAATGTAATCGTCCAATTCGATGAGTTTTCGCGCCTCGGGGTTGGCCACGATAATCTTCATATCTCTGTCGAAAGCAACGACTCCGATCGGGAGCGTCTGGAGAATCGCCAGGTGCGTAGGGTTCGATGCGCGCG
>JARRQQ010000757.1:0-1966 GCA_037381725.1 Sedimentisphaerales bacterium | reverse complement strand
CGAGGTCATGGAGCTTACCCGAGGCGACCCACTCCTTGCCTGGAATCCGAAGCCTGTGAATGGTGCGACAATTGATGTCGAGGCAGCCAAACAGCCCTTGAGTTGGTCAGCGGGCGATGAGGCGGCCCAGCATGATGTGTACCTCGGCTTGGATCGGACCGCCGTTGAAAATGCGGATAGCTCGGATACTACGGGTATCTATCGCGGCCAACAGGCCGGAACGACCTATACTCCGCCGGAAGGTCTGGAGTGGGGCACCGGTCCATATTATTGGCGCGTCGATGAACTCAATAATGACGGCACACTCACCACGGGCGCGATCTGGAGCTTCACGGTTGCCGATCACCTCATCGTGGAAGACTTTGAAAGCTATACCGACGACGACCAGGCCGGCGAGGCTATCTGGCAGAGCTGGATCGACGGCTTCGGCGTGGCGGACAACGGCGCCCAAGTCGGTTACCTGCTTCCGCCGTACGCCGAGCAAGGGATCGTCCATGGCGGCGGTCAGTCGATGCCGCTCTTCTACGACAACACCGCCGGGGTGGACAACTCGGAGGCGGAGCTGGTGTTGACCTCTCCGCGCGACTGGACCGCGCATGACGTGAGCGAATTGTCGGTGTGGTTCAGAGGCTATCCGGGTTCGGTCGGCAGTTTCGTTGAGGCGCCCGCGGGGACCTACACTATGCAGGCCACCGGCACGGACATCTGGGACACGGCCGACGAGTTCCATTTCGCTTACAAGATGCTCAACGGCGCCGGCTCCATCACCGCGAAGGTCCTGAGCATCGACAATACGGACCCGTGGGCCAAAGCGGGTGTGATGATCCGCGAGACGCTGGATCCGGGTTCGCGACACGCCTTCGCGTGTCTGACGCCGGGCAGCGGAGTCGCCTCGCAGGCTCGTGTCGATACGGACAATACGAGTATCAGCACGAACCAGACCGGACTGACGGCGCCGTACTGGATCAAGCTGGAACGCGACGTCGCCGGCAACTTCACGGTGACGCATTCGGCCAACGGCACCACATGGTCGCCGGTGCAGGGTGCGATACCGAACAGGGTCATGATGAGCGCCAACGTCTACATCGGCCTGGCCCTGACGGCGCACAACGCCAATGCGGTATGTGAGGCCAAGTTCTCCGACGTCACGATGACCGGCAACGTCAGCGGACAGTGGGCGGACCAGGACATCGGCATCGCGAGCAACGCGGCCGAGCCGCTGTACGTGGCCGTCTCGAACGCGTCCGGCTCCCCGGCTATCGTGGCCAATGATGATCCGGCTGCCGCGACGCTCGACACCTGGACCGAGTGGGTCATCCCGCTCCAGGCGTTTGCCGATCAGGGAATCAACCTGACAGACGTGGATAAGATCGCGATCGGCTTGGGAGCAAAAGGCAATCCCGCTGCGGCCGGTGGTTCGGGTACAATGTTCTTCGACGACATTGGCCTCTACCGGTCGAGAGACGGCCAGTAAACGCTGACCTTGTGAAAGTGGCATGAGGACTTGCATGGGTTCGGGGCCTGTGCCGAATGATCGGGTACAGGCCCCGCTTGTCTACGGGTTGTGTGAGCGATAGGTCATGGTCGGCTTACAGGATCATCTGAAACACAGGCAAAGAGTCGACATGGTTATGAGAATATCGTTACCATTGCTTCTACTTGTTGTCATCTGCTCGGTTGGCGCCCAGCCTTCGGCTGCAATGGGCGGGCAAGCGGGGATCGTGATCAACGAGATCATGTACCATCCCTACCACCCCGTCCCGGGGGCGGAGGACATTCGAGAAGAATACATCGAGCTGTTCAATGGGGCAACCGCGGCGGTTAGTCTATCCGGCTGGCGATTCAGCAACGGTGTGGACTTCACTTTCCCGGACGTCACGCTCGATGCCGGAGCGTATCTCGTCGTGGCCGCGGACCTGGACGTCTTTAAGGCGAACTATCCGGGTCTCACCAACGTGATCGGCGG
>JARRQQ010000756.1:0-1974 GCA_037381725.1 Sedimentisphaerales bacterium | reverse complement strand
GAGTCTTGCGCAGGGTATGGATCAGCTTTTCGTTGCCGGACACGAGTATGCCCAGCGAGGAGATCATCAAATCGCGGGTATACGGTTCTGGATAGCCCCAGCCGGCCGTACGCGGCAATCCGCGGTAGGGGCCCCGAGCGTTGTGCAAGAGGACCTCTACGGCCGCTCCTTTGGCTTTTTCGATCAACCGCCGATCACGCTTATCCATATCATGTGATCCCGAACCGCTGCGATATCAATTCAACGAATTTCTTGGCCACGACGCGGTAGTCAAAATGCTCGACCGCTCGCTTTCTGCCCGCCTCGCCCATCTTTTTTCTCAAGTCGGCGTCTTGCATCAAATCCATCAGATAGTTGGCGATGTCGTGCACGCTGGCCCGGTAGTCTACCGTGCGAGGGCGCTTGAACACCACGCGATGGCTTTCTTCGTAGCCGGACTCGTCGCCTACAGTGGCCTCGCGCAATCGGACTTCCTGAGCGATGCCGGCCAGGAAGGCGTTCTGGCCGTGCACCATGGTGTCCAGCATGCCCATCGCCTTGATGCCTATGACCGGTTTGCCGCACGCTCCGGCTTCCACCTGAATCATCCCGAATCCTTCCAGACGCGACGGAGCGGCATAGATGTCGCACGCCGCCAGCAGGTACGGCATGAAGTTCCGGGAAATGACGTTTGTGGTATACACGACGTTCTTGTCGATGCCCAACTGCGTCGCCAACTGCAGGTCGATCAGGTTTTGCTGCTCCGTCCTTGGCTGAGGCCAGACCTTACAGACGTACTTCCAATCCGGCGCCTTCAGATCGTTGATGGCCAGGGCTTGCATGACCTCCTGCGCGCCCTTGGACGTCGCGTCACCGCCGATGGTGAGGATCATGATCTGGTCGGGTGCCACGCCCAGCGATTCGCGGACAGCGGCGACTTTCGGGTCATTCTTGTCGCGCGGGATAAACGCATCCGTATCGCAGCCGACGGGCAAGACTTCGATGTTCTCACCGCTGAGCCCGTCTCGCATGTAGATCTTCTTGACCCACTTCGAGGTCGCGAGAATAAGAGGCAGCGCGTTGAGCACCTCGTGATAGTTGCCCATGTAGCCGTCCGCCACTAACCAGGGCACGGGCTGGACGCCGTATCGCTGGGGATGAAGCACCAAATACGGCGTATGCCCCCAGTAGCCCACGCCGACGACCACGTCGGGGCCGAACCACCGGTAGTACCATTCTTTTTCCTGGGCCGACTCGAAATGGGCCGAATGCACCTCGACGCCCAGCTCTTGCAGTCCGCGATGGAGCAAGTTTCCCTGAGTCGCCAGCCCGGCCGGTGACGGAGGATAATCGTACAACAACAGCACCTTCATTTGTGTGGCTCCTATTGCCCTTACCAAGTCCGGCCAATCAGTGTACTGTTTCCGCCATCACAGGCAATACAATAATGCAGGAAGAAGCACCTCGCGAAACACTAATCGGCGGGAACTTCGATTCCAAGCGAGCGGAATTCTTGGATTTTGTCGTAAAAATCATTTGACAGCCACGGCGGATTCGCTAAAATCCGGGTTTTTCGGTAATAACATGAGAGATGTTCTATGAAGAGCTTCATGGCAAAAAAGGATCAGGTCGAGCAGAAGTGGTTGCTCGTAGACGCCGAGGGGGCCGTTCTTGGCCGGATGGCGGCGAAGATCGCTCCGATTCTGATGGGTAAGACCAAGCCCACCTATACGCCTCACGTCGATACGGGGGACTACGTGATTGTGGTCAACGCCGACAAGATCAGAGTAACCGGTAAGAAGGCCCAGTCCAAGGAATACGATTACTACACGTATTATCCGGGCGGGCATAAGTACGTCAGCTTTGCCGATATGATGGCGAGGAAGCCGGAAAAAGTGATCGAGCTGGCCGTCAGACGAATGTTGCCGAAGAACAGGATCGGCAGGAAAATGATGAAGAAGCTCAAGGTGTATCGCGGCCCCGACCACGAGCACC
>JARRQQ010000755.1:1811-3787 GCA_037381725.1 Sedimentisphaerales bacterium | reverse complement strand
GATGGGATACTCTTTCCAATTTCGTGATCTTACGACGAATCAAGTCTTCAAGCTCCTTGGTTTTCCTGACACCTTTGAAACTGATTTCAACTGACCCCTGCACAGATTCTCCTTTCCCATTATACGCCCTGAATGGAATGCGCCGTCCAACACATCAGATGAAAAGAGCCAGCGACGCGAGTCTCCTTCCATAATTCTTCATTGAAAGACTCTATGGCGTTGCCCGACTTTGTTTTCATTTCCCCGGCTCTTTCACGCCCCCACCAGATTCTCGTCACTGTGTGCGGCGTGACCGAACTCCGTTATCTTCTCCACCTTGACCAGAAGCTCATGTCGGGCCTGTGGGACGTGCTCGCGAGCCTCTCGTTCCAAACAGCCATTCAAGACGGCTGTATTTCGCACTTCCACCAAGTGGCCCTGTAGTTGGTATCCTTTGTCACATTCCGGCTGCCACGCGGCCACGCTAATGAATCTGTTAAAATTGAGATTCGCCACCGTCTTAGAGCAAAACCATTCCGTCAGACGTATCAAGTCCGTGCCTGCATCGTACTCCATCCTACCCGCCGTGGCGATATGCGGCACGCCGTTTTTGTCCGACGTGGCTATGAAAACGTAACCGACGCGCTCAGCGCATGCGGCCGCTTGCTCCCAGAGGGGACTAGCCATGAACCTTCACCTTTGAATAACCTTTCAACACGCCGATTATCCGCTCGTCTTCGATCTGCTCAAAGTGCGTGTAGAACTGACTGATCGCGAGGAAATTCGAAGGCGCGCAGAGACAGATCGTCTCGTCGACGTCTCGGGCCAACCGTTCCAGAGCGTCCGGCGGCGCGACAGGCAGCGCCAGGATCAACCTCTTCGGAGATTCCGCTCGACAAGCCCAAATGGCCGCTTGCATGGTTGCGCCGGTCGCCACGCCGTCATCGGTCAGAATAACGACCTTTCCACCGAGCGGCTTCTTTTCCAGCACGGCCCGGTAGCGGGCCTTCCTTTGCCTGATCTGGTCCAGTTGAACGCGTTCTTCCTGGGCTATGTATTGTCGGGATAAACCGAGCGTGCTGACCATCGGCTGGTTGAGAAACACTTTTCCCTCTTCGGACACAGCGCCTATGGCTAGTTCCCGATTATGCGGCGCCCGGATTTTGCGCGCAAGCACAATATCAAGTTCCGCGCGAAGACCTCTGGCAAGTCCATTCGCCAGAATGACTCCACCTCGCGGAACACCGAGAACAATCATGTTCTCGTGGTTCTTATAGGGCCTTAGTTGCGCGCCGAGCCTCTGGGCAGCCTGCTGACGGTCCGCCAACAACTCTTCCTCATACGTAACCACCTTTAGAGAGCCCATTCTCTTCGTATCCTTGAGCCCCTTTGCCCAAACCGGAAACCGGCGACTGACTCATCGGCGACGGCCGTTAACAACTTAGGCGTCTATCTTGTTGTAGCTTCAGACTACAGCCTTTGATCGAAGGTTTTTATCAGCAATATCCCTATTTCGCCCTTGGCTATTTGCTCACTGCAATTCTGTGGCATCCGGAAGATGGGACACGCATCACGTTTCACGTAAGACCAGCTTATATAAACAAGCTGATGAAGCTCGGCTTGTTTGTCTCCCCTGAGCAAATGAGCGACTTCTTTTAAGGATTTTCCCTATTCGATTGTCACGGCTGGATAGCTAAGTTACTCATAGTCTTCTTACAAAGTCTTTCGTATGAACGTTAAATCTGGAGAGAACGATCATGGCAGAAGCTGAAATGCCACATAGCGGCCACGAGAAACATCTGTGCTACCTGTGTAACCTTGGTTTCCAAAAGAGCAACCCGCAAGAGTATGGCGAGCTGCTGAAAGAACCGAAGTTCTTCTGCGAGAACTGCGGTAGAGCCGCTGCCAATGAGAAGAACCTCTGTAGACCGGTACAATTGTAACCGTCGAACAAGTTGTTTTGCACAATATGGGGCAGCAGATTGCTTTTTCACACA
>JARRQQ010000755.1:0-1767 GCA_037381725.1 Sedimentisphaerales bacterium | reverse complement strand
TCGCTCTGCCAAATAAGAATGAAATCGAGCGATGATAACGTTACCCGCTCACTTCATTGCGCCGTTGTCAGAGGACCCCGTCGGCGTAGTCGTCAAAACGATACATCTCGGCATTCTCGAGGAACCACTGGGGCCGAGCGACAAAATCACAGATTCTATCGATCAAAATGTAATGCTTTTGCTCCTCCTCCGCCAATTTCTTGAAGACGGCTTTCTGCTGCGGATCTTGCACCTGCTCCGCCTTTTCAAGATAGAAAGCCTTGCTTTGCTGCTCAATATCGCGAGCCTTCTTATAGAGGTCCAGTTCACTTATATCGAGGTTGAACTTCCCGGGCGATTGCCGCATCGAGGCAAAGATTTCTCCGGCATCTTTTAGGAGCGGCGTCTCTGCTATCTCCTCAACGGCTTCACTTTGCATCTTCCGCACGATTTCGTAGTGTTTGGCTTCCTCGCCGGCAAGCATTGTGCAGATGTGCTTCAGCCCGTCATTGTCCGTCTTTTCCGCAAGCTGACGGTAATAATCCTCACTGAGTTTCTCTTTGTCCATGGCAAATTTGAAAATATCCATTACTCACCTCGAAAGTCGTATGTATCATTGCCCCTTTTTGGAGATTCTCCGCTTGCTACAGGTGTATGCTGCCCTCCAGGAAATTCGCAGCCGCTTCCATGAGGGTTTCCGACAGCGTGGGATGGGGATGGATCGTGTAGGCGAGATCGGCGGCGACCGCGCCCATCTCCATCGCAAGGGCGCCTTCTGAGATGAGCCGCCCCGCATCGGTGCCCACGATACGCACGCCCAAAACGCGGCCGGAACCTTCCTCGAGAATCAACTTGGTCAGCCCCTTGTCCTCACCCATCGTCAAAGCCCGGCCCGACGCGGACCAGGGGAACTTTGTCACTTTAACGCCCAGGCCTTGGTCCCTTGCCTGCGTTTCGCTTAACCCGCAGCCGGCAATCTCCAACTCCGTGTAGACCACAAACGGGATCGCTCTGGGATCGAAGCTTGCCCGGCGGCCCGCAATGACTTCAGCCGCTACAATGCCCTCGTGGGTAGCTTTGTGCGCCAACTGAGGATTGCCGGTGACGTCACCTATCGCAAAAATCCCGTCCGCTCGGGTCCTCCTCTGGTCGTCCACCTGAATGAATCCGTGTTCGTCCAGGCCGACGTCCGTGCTCTCCAATCCTATACCTTCCGTATTCGGTTTGCGTCCGACGGCAACCAGTACCCTCTTGTAAGTCCGGCCGCTCTGTTCCTGGGCTTCCCCCTCGAACCACACCTTTATCCCCTCGGCCGATGGCTCGATTCGGGTGACTTTGGTGTTCAGCATGATTCCTTCAACACAGCCGCGAAGGTGCCTTGTGAGAACTGAGACAACGTCGGGGTCGGTCCCCGGCAGCAACTGTGGTGTCATCTCGACAATGGACACCTTGCTTCCGAACCTGGCGTAGGTATTGGCCTGTTCCAAGCCGATGTATCCGCCGCCAATGACCAGCATCGATTCCGGAATGTCCCTGATCTCCAGCGACATGGTGGAGTCGATGACGTGCTGCCCATCCATCGGAATGTGGGGCAAGGCGGCGCTGTGGCCGCCGGTTGCGATAATGGCGTTGTCGAACTCGATCTCTTCCGTCCCGCCGTCCTGCCGCTGGACGCTTAGCTTGTTGTTGCTGACGAACTGCGCAGTCCCTCGGATGTACTCGACCTTTCGCTTCTTGCACAGGCCCCCAAGTCCCCTTGTCAGCCTGGACACGACGGCGTTCTTCCAC
>JARRQQ010000754.1:0-2018 GCA_037381725.1 Sedimentisphaerales bacterium | reverse complement strand
CCAGATGTCGCGTCCGGCTTCCATGTTGCACTCATCGTCGGTGACCTTGACAACCAGGCACTTCTCAATCGTCGGACAGGTCTTCAGGGCCTCATCCGAGATCTTCTTGAGAGGGATGTGCTTGCTCGCACGACGAGAGACGTTACAAGTGATGAGCATCTTGCAGTCCGAATCATTCACGCGGCCGCTGATGGCGTCGGAGCTGAAGCCGCCGAAGATGATCGAATGGATCGCACCGATCCGTGCGCAGGCCATCATCGTGATGGCCAGCTCGGGGACCATTCCCATATAAATGGCCACGCGGTCGCCCTTCTTGATGCCTTGGGACTTCAGAACGTTGGCGCACTTACAAACTTCCTTGTACAATTCCTCATAAGTGAATTTGACGACGTCTTCGTCGGCGTCGCCCTGCCAGAGAATCGCTGTCTTCTTGGCGATGGGCGTGCCCAGATGGCGATCTAGACAGTTAGTCGTGACGTTAAGCTGGCCGTCGGCGAACCAGGTGTGCTCGATCTTCCGGGCCTTGGTGTCCCACGTATACTCTAGAGACTTCGTCGGCTCCTTGAACCAGGTCAGGCTCCTTGCCTGTTCGAGCCAGAAACTGTCCGGGTCATTGATCGACTGATCCCACATCTTCTCGTATTGTTCCAGGCTGCTAACGTAGGCATTGGCCTTGATCTTCTCGGGCGGTGGAAACGTCCGCTTTTCACTCATCAGGGAGTCAATACCTTTTTGTTGTCCCATGGATTCTCCTTTAGCTAATTTAGAGTTTTAGTATGTCGTTTGCTTCTATAATTGCATTGTCCGGAGCACCTCATGTACCGCGACCGGATAGTGCACCTGATTTTCTAATCACAGCCTTCCTTTTACCCTGGGATAAACAGATAAGGGCCTGACTTTACCGGGCCATCCGATGGCTGTCAACCGAAAAACCCGTGGCTCTTGGACAGAATAACAGGCCATGCCGGATGATAGATTCCGCTAGCCCTGTTACCCTGCCTATCCCCAATCCCGTCATCTTCTCAGAATCGGTAGTACAGGGCCGTTTGCACGCGGACGCTGTCGCCGTCGCCGGGTCCGCGGTATTCGGTCCGCCAGTGCGAAAGCTCCAGCCCCCAATCCACGTGCTCGGTCAGCGAACAGAACATATTGCCGAATATGGAGCGGTTCTGCGTCCGGGCGCCGTTGTTGACGGTCCCGCGATCCACGTCGTCCATCGAGATACCGACGTTGTAGCGAATATCGTCATATGGCCCGAGGCTGGCCGCTATCCATCCGCCCGAACTTTTGATCTCTTCATACTGATTGGGGCCGGAGCCCGTCGTTACGCCCTGGCCGATCCCGCCCAGGTAGGCGTTGAGGTCCTGGCCCGTGAACAACTCGCCCTTGATTGACAGCTTTTCGCTGACGGGCTGGGTCATATCGAAGTTGAGCGACCAGCTCGTGAAATCCCTGTGACTGCCCCGGGCGTTCGTGTCGTATTCTTCCTCGCCCCAATGCCCGGATACACCCATCGTTGTGGGCTTTGGCCCGTAAAGCGGCATCGTCACGCCCGCCCTGGCCTGTACCGACGGGAACCCGGCGTCCTCGCCTGATTCGGTCCCCCCTACGGCGTCGTTTCTGCCGATGGTGCGGGCCAGCGCGCCTTCGAGCTTCAGATCAACGTCCCTGTCCAGGCTGATCTCCTTTGTCAAGCGGAACTGAGGACGCCGATACCCGATGTTGCCCACCCACCAGCAAACGCTGTAGTTCACCGTGGTGGGAACCAGCGGACTGATGACGTCCGAGGTCTGCCCGGCAAGGATACTGAACTTCTCGGCGGGCCAATCTAGCTTGAGATACGCATGACGCATCATCGGGTTGGGCTTGTTCTCGCCGCCTCCGCCGTAGAAGTCGATCTCGACCCGCCCGCTCGTCTTGACGCGCCGGTTCTCTGGCCCGGTAAGCAAAACGCCGAGCCGAGTCTCGTTGGCCGTCATGCTGAACTGGTTATCGTGATCGTTTTGGTTCTGGGGATC
>JARRQQ010000753.1:0-2045 GCA_037381725.1 Sedimentisphaerales bacterium | reverse complement strand
TTACATTGCCGTAACCACGAACCTCGCCGCCGCGGCGGGTGCGATTTCCGCGATGATCGCGGCCTGGATCATCATGAAAAAACCGGATGCCTCGATGGCACTCAACGGCGCACTGGCCGGTCTGGTGGCGATCACCGCACCTTGCGACGGCGTCTCACCGGCTGGGGCGATCATCATTGGTGTTGTCGCCGGAACCCTGGTCGTGCTCAGTGTCCTGTTCGTTGACCGCACGCTGAAAGTGGACGACCCCGTCGGCGCCGTCAGTGTGCACGGTGTCAACGGCGTATGGGGGACTCTTGCGGCGGGTCTGTTCAATATGGACACCGGATTGTTCTATGGCGGAGGATTCAAGCAACTGGGCGTGCAGGCTCTTGGCGCCGCCACTGCGTTCGTGTGGGCCTTTGGTCTTGGCCTGGTGCTCTTCTTTGCCATCAAGGCGACAATCGGGCTGCGGGTGACGCCGGAAGAAGAAGCCAAGGGACTCGACCTCGGCGAGCACGGCATGGAAGCTTATTCCGGGTTCCAAATTTTCACGACCACGTAAGTTTTGGACCATCATTCGGGAGATAGTGAACGATGAAACTGATCATAGCTTATATTCAGCCGCACAAGCTTCAAGATGTGAAGAAGGCGCTGTACAAATATGAAGTTTTCAAGATGTCCGTGACAAACGCTCTCGGGTGCGGGGCACAGAAAGGCTATCACGAGAGCTATCGCGGCGTCGATTTTGAAGTGAATCTTCTTAAGAAGGTAAGATTGGAGATTGCAGTGAACGAAGACTATGTCGATAAGACGATCGACGCGATAGTGGAAGGGGCCAAAAGCGGACAGATCGGCGACGGCAAGATCTTCGTCATGGATTTACACAAGTGCGTCCGAATACGCACGGGTGAGGTGGGCAGCAAAGCGATCGGATAGTCTTCTCCTTTCCTTGGGTAGAGTTCTGCAAAATTGGAGGTTAGGTATATATTATTTAAGAAAATCCTTTACCAGATTTTCTTAAAATAATCGAGATCAATATGAGACGGCGTTATCGAAGAGAATGTCACGTGTTGATTCGTCATCATGGTTGTAGGACAAGGGCGGCTTGTTTTAGAAAGAAAAAATAAGGAGAACGAATTTTTTCTCTCCAAAAGTATACCTAATCTTCAATTTTGCAGAACTCATCTTGACCATCACTTTGTCGTGCCCATCGGGCCGAGGAGCAGGTCCCGCTCAGAAGCGGGGCCTGTCTCTATACCCGCACAAGTATGGCGAGAGCATTTTAAGAGCATCGCAGGATTGCGTGGTTCGAGTTCAGTTCAAACGATTCTTAACCTTCTCAGGGTCTTGCCGGCAATCAAGGATGGCCCTTACTCGGGCCACATTGTCTTCTACTCGATAGTAAATGGCAAAAGGAAAACGCTTGGAAAGGAGGCGATGGTAGCCGAGATGCACTGAGTGGACACCACCGTAGATTTGAAGGGAATCGATGTCGGAAAAAAGAGAATCCAGGAAATACTGGCCAAGACCTGCGATTTGATTTTCGTAGAATTGAGCTCCTTCGAGCAGATCCTGCTCCGCTTCATCGAGGATCTGAACCCGCATCATGCTTTCTTCCGAATTCTGGACTTGGCTTCATTCCAGTCTGAGAACTGAGATTTGCCGTCTCGAATCCGCTGCTCTCTTGCCGAAAGCACGTCAGCGTGCCAGGCAGGAGATGGAACGTTCTCGGAATCGCGCAGAAGATCCTCCCATATCGCCTCGATCGCACGCAACTTTTCATTTATTGTCATCTTATCGAGTGGTATTGAGATATCCATTTGACAGACTCCAAATACGAGTATTCTACTGTGTTTCGGGCAATTGTGCAAGTCTGCTTCCATCAATTCCTAACCTGTCTCTATGCCCACACCAGCCTAACGAAAGCATTTCAAAAACGACTTCCAAAGTAAACGTCCCAAAGGTTGGGGCAGGACTCCCGACGCCCATGGGGAAGCAACGCTAAGCAGACTTCCGAAATCGTGTGATTGTTAGATGGTTTCGAGTAGGACGGTCAATACCGG
>JARRQQ010000752.1:0-2079 GCA_037381725.1 Sedimentisphaerales bacterium | reverse complement strand
CGCAAAGCCCCATGACAAGGGCGGACAAGAACGTGTGACGCTTGTACGTGATACGTGGATAATCGCTCATGATATCGCACTCCCAAAACAAGTTTTGCGAAGCAATCCCTTATTCGCTTTGCTAAGAAGCAGGTGGCCTCTTCGATCGAGGCTGAATTCTTGCCCATTCGAGTTCTGTCAGTAATTGATTAGTCGAGGATGGCCCTTAATGATTTCACACTTTCCTCGCTTTTTTCAGCATTCTGGGCATCGCTGAAAGAAGAGACAGCGGCAGAAGAAACCGCTTGGCCCCTCTCACGGTTTTTGAAGAAAGCCTGCGGTGGATTCCATGATGCGAGCGCGGAGCTGCGTGTTCCGGGTCTTGGCGTTTTCCGTTCGGAGGTCTTCGAGGTTTGCCCGGCAGAACGTACAGCCCAGGGTGTGGAGATGGAAATCGACGTACCGGCGCCACGAGTCATCGAGCGTGCCGAGCAGGAACGCTCCGATCGTGCTGCGCTTGGGGCAACTGAACCGCTGTAATTTCCAAATGTCCGTCAGGAGGTTCTCGAACTCTTCGGACGAGGGAGCGATGGGAACGCGGGCCTTTTCGACGCGTTCGCGAATCTGCTTGAGGCTCCGGTGCTTGATAAGGGCGATGGCCTTCTCTCCCAAGGCCAGTATTTTGGCCACGTTTCTATTGGGAAGCTGGCAGTAGAACAATAGCTCGATAACCTGAAGATCACGGAAGTTCAGCGAGCTTTTGAACCCGTCAACCAGCTCGGACAGAGCCTCAGTCAACGTGCTTTTTTGCAGCTCGTACTGCTCGTCGGCTCTGACGTACCAGCTTGCCGTTTGGACCGGCCCCGCTAAATCCGCAAAAGGATCCGACGGCCGGTCTTCGCCCCGCGTGTCGTAGGTATCCTGAATCAGACACGTATGCGTAGCCTGCTGCCTGCGGTAGCTGTCGATGATCTTGCGTCTGAGCAGTGAAAAAAGGTAGGTCTCCAGCCCGCACTCGCCTCGATAGACCGGAAGGCTCTTGATAAAGGCGACGAAAGTCTCCTGAACCGCGTCCTCGGCGTCGGCGGCCTGCACAAGCTTGGCGCGGGCAAAGCTAAAAAGCCGGCCCCGATAGCGGTCGACAAACTCCGACCACGCTTCTTTGTTGCCCCGGCGAATCTTGTCCAGCAGATACTGCTCTGCCTTCGTAATTCCGTTCATGCGCTCTTTCATACCGGAGCATATTATAAAGATAGTTTTGAAAAATTGAAGTTAGGCATACTTTGAAAAAGAAAAAATCCTCTCTTCTCGGATTTCTTCTTTCTTCAAATGGGCCGACAGAATCCCGCAGCCACGGCGACAAAGCAACCCGCAATGTGATCGCGATACCCTTCTTTTCAAACGTACGAATTATATTTGGAAAATCACATAGGAAGATTTTCCAAAAATAATATATGCCTAACTTCAATTTTTCAAAACTCTTTGCTACGTCAGAAGAAGAAATATCACGACCGCGGCAACAACAATTCCGGCGATCCGCAGGGACCACACGTAGTAGCCTTTCGTGGCCGCGTTGAGGAAAACGTAGACGACCGTGATCAGAAAGAGCAATCCAAAGACGGACGCAAACATGCGCGCCCAGTTCATTTTCATCGCTTGCGCCATGATGGCCTTTCGATGGGCCAACTGCTCGAGTTTTCCGGTCGAGCCGTCGATCAGAAGCGCTTGTCGCCAGATAGGTCCCGTCGAGCCTTGGAAGCTCTGGACAAACCTATCCAAAATGAGATTACCTCCAAGGATGTCCTCCGAATCGACGCGCGAAACCAGGGGTCTGCGGACGCCGGACTGTCGTCGTGAAATCCGCGAAAGCATTTGCGTCACCTGGGCGCAGGCGTTATCGAGGGCTTGGTGATTGGCTTCGGATTCCGTCATGCAACTATCCGTTGATCTGGCGACGATGAACCGGCTATTGGGTCTGGCGTTCAGAAAACGGGAGAAATCCTCGACCCAGGGCTTATCCGTGAAATCAGCTTTGATGCTCGATTGTCTGCCCGCAGCCATAACGCTGGCCTGGACCGTGCCGGTCGCCACGGTGCTCTC
>JARRQQ010000751.1:0-2084 GCA_037381725.1 Sedimentisphaerales bacterium | reverse complement strand
CGTCTCTTGCATCGACAGGGCGACCGACTTGAAGCCGTTCTTCTTGAGCACGTCGAGAATGTCCTTACGTCCCTGTTTGGCCAAGGCGTCGGGGAAGAACCCGCGGTTCCCAACGATCACGCCGAATGTCGTCTTTTTCATTTTCGTTGTCTCCTATGTCCCTTGTCCGTAATAGGCGTTCTTACCATGTTTGCGCAAATAGTGTTTATCCAGGAGCGCATCGTTAATCGGTCTCTGGTCGGGACGAATTGTGACCGTTCCCAGCGCCATGGTCGCGATTTGCTCCAACACGAGTGTTGCTTCGACGGCGCCGGCGGGACCTTTGCCCCAGGTGAAAGGTCCGTGATTGGCAACCAGCACGGCCGGCATTTGCATCGGATCCATATCAGAGAATCGACGGACGATCACTTTGCCCGTGTTCGCCTCGTAGTCGTCTTCTATTTCCTCTCGCGTCAAGGCGTCGGTCACTGGTATCAAGCCGTAGAAATAGTCCGCGTGCGTTGTACCGAAGCATGGGATTTCTCTGCGCGCCTGCGCCCACATCGTTGCATTCGTTGAGTGCGTGTGACAAACGCCGCCGATGGCCTCGAAGCTCCTGTAGAGTTCGAGGTGAGTCGGTGTATCGGATGACGGCTTCAGCGCTCCTTCGATGACGTTGCCGTCCAGGTCGAGCACGACAATCTTATCGAGAGTAAGCTCGTCGTACTCCACCCCGCTGGGCTTGATGGCTATGACACCCGCCGAGCGGTCGATGCCGCTGACGTTACCCCAACTGCCAATGACGAGCTTGTGCTTCGGCAAATCGAGATTCGCATCGCAGACAGCTTTCTTGAGCTCTTCGTACACGTTACGTCCCCTGACCCTAGATACTGTCTTTGATATTCAGAAGCTCTTTCATCACGTTGGCTAATTTGCCCGACCAGGCCTGCACGCCAAAGGCGTCGTGCAACTGCTTATATAAGACATACAACTGTTGGTAGACCTTGTTGTTTTCGGGAATGGGTTTATAGGTGACGTCTTTGATTCCGCACATGGCGGCTTGCGCGTCAGCGAACTCGTCATAACCGCCGGGCGCTTTGCCCGCCACCACGGCGCCGGCGATCGCGGCGCCCAGAGCACAGCTCTGAACCGAGCGAGAAATCTTCATTTCTCTGCCAGTGACATCAGCGTAGATTTGCATGAGCAGCGGATTCTTCTCGGCGATGCCGCCGCAATTGACAACCTCGGACACCTTGACACCGTATTCCTCGAACCGGTTGATAATCGTCAGGGCGCCGAACGCGGTCGCTTCGATCAAAGCCCGGTAGATCTCTTCGGGCCTCGTGTGGAGCGTCTGACCCACGAGCAGCCCGGTCAATCGCTGATCCACGAGAATGGTCCGGTTGCCATTGTTCCAGTCGAGAGCCAGCAGGCCGGACTGGCCCGGCTTGAGCTTGCCGGCCTTTTCGGTCAACGCCTCGTGGGACCCCGCGTTCCGGCCGCCCGGCTGGATATAGTTGACGAACCAGTTGAAGATGTCACCCACAGCGGACTGGCCCGCCTCCAGACCGTAGTATCCGGGGAGAATGGAGCCGTCCACGATGCCGCAGATGCCTGGAATGTCGGGCAGGTTCGCGCCGCTCGGCGCCACGACCATGTCGCACGTGCTCGTGCCGACGATCTTGACGAGCACACCGTCTTTGATCCCCGAGCCGACGCCGCCCAAGTGGGCGTCGAATGCACCCATCGCGACGGGGATACCCGCAGGCAAACCGAGCTGCTTCGCCCATTCATCGGTGAGCCGTCCCGCCGGCTGATCCACGGCATACGTTTGGTCGCTCAATGTCTCGCGAAGCGAGCCGAGTTTCGGATCGAGCTTGGATAGGAATTCCGCGTCGGGGTAGCCGCCCCAGTCATCGTTGAACATCGCCTTATGCCCGGCGGCGCAGCGACATCGCCTGAGCTTGTCCGGCGCTTCGGTTCCAGTCAGAATGGCGGGCAGCCAGTCGGCGTGCTCCACCCACGTGTAGGCCGCTTCAAAGACTTTCGGATCGACGCGAAGGCAATGCAGAATCTTGCTGAAGAACCATTCCGAGGAATACGTG
>JARRQQ010000750.1:3456-7783 GCA_037381725.1 Sedimentisphaerales bacterium | reverse complement strand
TTTCATCGTCGGGCCAATTTGCTGCTGAATGCCGCTTTCCACATTGACTCTCCACATTTGGCTCTCACGCTTGCAAAAAAGCAGATACTGACTATCAGGCGTCCATCTCAGGAAGGATTGCTGTGTCCGGTTGGTCTCGTCCTCTTCAAGGTGGGCCACTTCGTGCGGCTCACCGCCCACTGAGGGCATGACAACGAGCAAATCACTTCCTTGGTAAAAGGCCAACCGTCGACCATCGGGCGATACATCCATACCTCTGACTCCCCCCGCGTCCGGGCAGAGTTCGGTTTCCCGACCGCTCGCCAGGTCCAGCCGGGAGAGTTTGAAGGGCGAGCGAATGTAAATCGATGCCCCATCAGGTGACCATACGGCGCGTCTCATTCGCCCGTCGCCAATGCTGTAGATCAGTTCAGGAAGACCCGTTTCCACGTTTACCGTGTACAGGCCGTATCCGCTCTTCTGACCGGTTGCGGTTACCAACAACGACTGTCCGTCCGGCGAGAACCGGGGTCCCAATATACGCGAGTTTGGCCGGAATAATTCAGCCGGTGAAACGAGACGTTCTTCAGACGTCCCGACTGAACAGATCGCTAACGGCGTGCCGAAGATAAAACTATTGCCAATCCTGTAGGCCAGTGAGCGGCCGTCCGGTGACCAGTCGGCCATCACCGTCGAGCCAACATACTGAGAACTGACCAATGTGGGATCACCTTCGAAATTGAGGCCCGTCGAATCGAGGCGGGCCAAATACACGTCACGCTTGGAACTGCGATCACTGATAAAAACCACTCTTCGACCACCCGGCGTCCAGCCACACAAGCGGTCATTGGCCCGGTGTTCAATCAGACCAATTTCACTACCGCTTGTCAGATCCATCAGAAAGATATCGTGACGGGTCGGATCATCTTTCTGCTCAAAGTCATATGCCACATACCGGTCGTCAGGGGAAAAACGAGCTCTCCTAGGAATACCCCGTCTCTGCCATGTTTTGAGAGTCTGAACTGAGCCATCGGCCACGGAAACCAGAACCAAATGACCTTTGCGGAAACGTTTGCCGGTCTTCTCATCCACGAGATTCGCGTTTGCATCACTGAAATAGGCCAGAATTTCATGCCCATCCGGCGAGAAGTCGTAGGGCATGACCAAGAAGATTGCGTTCGGGTCGTGACGCAGCACGCGCATGTTGGCGCCGTCCACATCGATGATGCGTAAGTCATAGAACAAAGGCTCTGTGTGGTTGAGCCATGAATAGGCAATTTGCCTGCCGTCATTCGAGATAGCCGAACTTTCATTCGAACCGTCGCTGGTTTCCCAGGTCGGATCCGTGTTTTTCGTGACTTGCCAGCTCTTTTCCGCCGTCAGATCATAGACCGCCACATTGCCCAACGTCCAGTCCACGTAAGACAGGTATCGCCCATCCCGTGATATCCCTCCTAAAAAAGATGAGTTAGGCGGTATGTCCCATACGTGGCGTTGCGCCATCCCGGCCGCATGGTAAGCCTTTCCCGGCAACCCACCTGAATTCCAAATGGCAATGGTCGCCGTCGTGGCGCCGATAGCCAGCGCAGCGGCGACGAGAGTAAGAGTTATCATCGCGACACGATTCCGCCGAATGAACTTGTGAAGTCGATACCCTGCACTCGGAGGGCCGGCTGAAACCGGCTTATCCTCCAGATGCCGTTCGATATCTGCCGCCAGATCATGGCTACTCTTGTATCGGCGGTCCCTGTCCTTCTCCAGGGCCTTCATCACGATCCAGTCCAGATCACCTCGTATCCGCTTCTTCAGGGCATCCGGTTCCGCACTGCGGCGCTCGGCAATCTCTGGGAGTGTCATTGCGAGAGTGCTCAGCTTCGTGGAGGGCTTAACCGGCGCCTCTTCGCAAATGATCCTCTGCATTTCGAGATAGCCGGCCTTGCGCAACTGCTCTTCCGCAAAAGGCGTGGTTCCGGTGAGCAATTCGTAGAGCAAAATCCCCAGAGAGTATATATCCGTCCGCAGGTCGATTTCCGAATCACCAAACTGGGCCTGTTCCGGGCTCATATAGGTCGGCGTTCCGATCATCTGAGCGTAGCGGGTGAACAGTGTTTTCTCCGTGAGCTTTTGTTTGGTGGCCTTGGCGATGCCGAAGTCGATCACTTTGGGGACCGGCCGGCTGTCATGCAGGGTGACCATGATGTTCGAGGGCTTGATGTCACGATGGATGATGCCCTTCTGGTGGGCGTGCTGGACGGCCCGACAAACGCAAACGAACAACTCAAGCCGCTCCGTTGTACTCAAGCTGGTCGCATCACAAAAGTCGGTGATCGAGGCGCCTTTGACGAGCTCCATCACGAAATAGGGCCGGCCCGTCTCGGTCGCCCCGGCATCCAGTACTTTGGCGATATTCGGATGATCCATCATGGCTAAGGCCTGGCGCTCTGCCTCGAATCGGGCAATTACAGATCTAGTATCCATGCCCAATTTGATGATTTTCAAGTAACGACTGATGACCGTTCCGGGAGCCTCGCTCAGAGGCTCTTCGTCCAATGCGATCCTCAGATGAGGACCAACCGCCTCAAGAAAGCTACATTCGGCGGCTTGGACCTTGAGCAGTGCCTCCATGCGCGTCAACAGTTTCTTATCGACCCCACATGCTTTCTCCAGATAAGCCGCTCGCTCGCTTGGCGACCTAATGCCCAAAGCGGCATAGAAAATTGCCTCTTCATTTTCATGCTCAGAGCACATGAGCTATCTCCTTGGATTCCGCTATACAATGCGACGTCTAAAGGCAAAATGCCCCAGATAAAATGGTATTTTTCAAAAAAATGAAGTCTTAGCCCTGAGTTGTCTGGTCGGCTTTCATAATCTCCAGATGCAACCAGGAACGGGCATAGGCCCAATATTTATCGCCGGTGTTATGTGAAATACCGAGGACTTTCGATGCTTGCTCACCCGTGAGTCCGGCAAAGAAGCGGAGTTTGACCAAATCAGCCTTGACTTTGTCCTTCTTTGAGAGTTTCGCGAGAGCTTCGTCCAGTGCGATGAGGTCATCCGGGGATTCCCGGACAAATAGGGTTGCGTCGTCGAGCGTAACTCGACGTTGACCACCACCATGCCGGAGTCGTTGCTTTCGGCGCGCGTTTTCGACTAAAATACGACGCATGGCTTCTGCCGCGGCAGTGAAAAAATGACCGCAACTGTCCCATTTCTGTGTTTCGTTCCCGACCAATCGGATGTAGGCTTCATGAACGAGAGCGGTTGCCTGAAGTGTCTGACCGGGCCGTTCCTGCGAAAGCTTCTGAGCAGCCAGCACACGCAACTCTTCATAGACCAACGGAAAAAGCTCATTTGTAGCCTTTACGTTTCCCCGCACAATTGCATTCAAAATGTGTGTGACATCAGTCATGGTTCTTCTCCGCCCAAGGCGTCCCATAGGGAGGATCTGCACTTCTCAACAAAGCTGTCCTATTTTACTGAGAATCAACCGATGACTCAAATACTTTGCGTACCCCTATCGACCTCTACGAAGCCTGGAACAAACCACAAAAGATCAACGAGTGGAGAACCATATTGACACAAATTGAAGATTTTGAAGGGTGACAAGACACACTCATATTCATCTCTTTCAGAAGCTGAAAAACGCCAGAATTATCTGGTGACTTCCTGACACCATTTTGACACTGCAAATCCCCATTTCTTCAAATCGAGTCGGAATACATGTTGGTTCTTGGGTTCAAGAGGCCTTTTGAAAAGACATATCGAACGCGGATCCGATTCAATGACCGGAGTCAAGAATCGAGAGTGTTGATCATTGATGATGTTCTGAGAAACAACTGGGGCCCATATCTCAGATTGATATGGGCCCCTTAAGGTCAACTGTGTTTGGCAGTGACAAAGCCACTTTTGCGATTGCCGTTATGGCCGATACAGCCGGATATCGTCAATGTACATCGTTCCCGAACCACCGGCGGTCACGGTGCCCGACTTGCTGCCCAGACCGATAGCGATTTTGTCCACGTCGCCCAGGTTGATGCCTTGATCGGCCAAGGCCTGCAGGGGGATGCGCCACTCGACCCAATTGTCGATCGTCGCTGCGCTCGGATCGTCGTTGGCGACGATGGCCGGCGCGCCCGAAGCGTTCGAGACCGCCGCGTACATTGGCTCAGCGGCATTGGCGGCGATACCGATATCCTGGTTCGCCCACTGGTTGCCCACTCCGCCTGTCGCCGTGACGTTCGAGAACTTGGCTTCGCACACCGCGGCGGCGTTATGCGCCGTCACCGCAAGCCCGATGTAGACGTTCGTACCCATTGGAATGTTCTGCGGATTCCACGTCATCGCCTGC
>JARRQQ010000750.1:2117-3424 GCA_037381725.1 Sedimentisphaerales bacterium | reverse complement strand
GGCGCCGTGATGGCGATCTGCGTGCTGGAGGCGACGTTCGTGTCGCTTGTGGCGGCCGCATCAGCGGTTGGCCTAGCCTGGAACCGGCACCCGTTGCCCGGGGTGATGTAGACCGCGGCGAACGTCGAGCCGGCATCCAAGGTCTCACGGATCATCACGCCCGCCTTGGCCCACGGGTCCGTATCCTGGACACTAAGCACCTGGACCTGCATCGAGCCAGCTCCGTTGAGCGTCTTGAAGGCATAATGGAACGCATCGGCCGCGTTCCAGATATCCGCACCGATGGCGGTCATCGTATAGGTTCCCGCCGGGGCTTCGATGAAGCTGCCGACAGAGGCCGGCTGACCCCTGAACCACAGCGACAAAGTCGCGACGCCTTGCTCAGTCCAATCGCGTGCTTCGCTCAGCGTCAGCACCGCCTCGGAATTCGTCACGCCGGCCGTGTTGTTGTAGAGCAGAGGCATCGACTGCAAGCCGCCGTGGACAACCGTCTGTTCCGCGTAGGGCGGGAGTAGATAGCCAACCTGCGCGCCATTGTCAGCAACGCCGAAACCGTCGATCCAGTGCTGCCAGTTGGCCTCGCCGGCGATATCATCGTCCGTGTATTCCTCCAAGTCCTCCACAATCACAAAATCAGCGGTCGTGAAGCTCCAGACCTTGCCCACCCACGGACTGTCGGGATTCGTGTCATTGATTTCATCAATGCGCCAGTAGTAGGAGGTATCCCAGGCCAGCTTGCCGGGATCATACGTCTCGTCGCCCAGGGTCTTAGTGCCCTTATATTCCGGCGAAGTCGTGGTGGCGCTTCGCACCGCCTCTTCATCCGTGCCGAAGTAAACCTCGTGCGAAGCGGCAGGGGTAGCGGGGGTCCAGGTGAGAATGGCCGTCTGCTTGACATCCACCGCCCCATCGGAGGGAATCGGATTGCTGACGGCGCCCTGCGTCGTGAAGCTCCAGACGTCACCTTTATACGTCGCTACGGCATCGAATTCATCGACGCGCCAGTAATACGTTTTGGCCTCTTTGAGGGGTCCAGGATCGTAAGTTGTTGCTCCCGCAGGAGCGCCGACCGTGGCGTTCGCAACGGTGTCATGATCCTCGCCGAAGTACACCGTGTGCAATTTTGCACCCAATCCCGGCGTCCAATTAAGCTGTGCATCCAAGGCGACCGACTCGGCCGCATCGGCCGGATCAGGTGCATACGCCTTCCTCGGTGGGATTGAAAAACTCCAGACGTCCCCTTTGTAAATGGTCTCATCCGGCGGTGCATTCACCTCGTCGATGCGCCAGTAATAGGTCGTGCCGGG
>JARRQQ010000750.1:0-2086 GCA_037381725.1 Sedimentisphaerales bacterium | reverse complement strand
GCAAGCCCATCGGGATAGGCAAAACCCGGGAAACCGGCAACGTAAAATGTTGTCGCTTGGTTGACCTGGAATGCGTCAGAATCCCTCGTGGCGTCGTTCACGTCATCGAAGCTTTCACCCAAATACACGTCATGCGAGGCGGCAAAATCCCCGGCTTTCCAGGAAAGGGTGATCCACGTATCCATATGCATAGCGCCCTCCGCCGGGTTGGGACTCGATGCCTTGGGATAGGCACCTAAACCATCCATAATAGTTCTAATTTCTTCCGCCGTGAGCGCCCGGCCGAATATCGCGACATCATCCAGGGCGCCGTTCATTTGGCGTCCCGGAAAATCGCCGGAACCATCACCGCCGAGGTAAATGTTGCTATTCCACGTACAAGAGCCATGACTAATTTCATTGACGGATCCGGCCACACCGTTGACATAGAATGTGGCCTTATCAGGCTCGACCGTCACGGCGGCAAAGGTCCAGTCGTCCGCGGCGATCATGTCGCCTCCACGATAACTCCACGATGCGGAATCGTCATTCCAGTGATACGCCAGTTGATAACCGAGGACATTAAAACCGGTGGCCAGACCAGGATTGCGGGTCATAATAAACGACGACCAGTCAGGTTGTGAACCGTCAGGCTTGATCCATCCGGCCATCGTGGCTTCCGTCAGTACCATGTCAATCGGCGGGACTTCGACCAATGTGGGCCCGTACAATTCCACAGCGCTACCGTGGATACCATCAGTCCAGGCTGGATCACCGAATGCGAAGGTCCCGTCATGGCCGTTGCCAGAGGCATCACCCACAACGTCACCGGCTCCTTCATCACACGTCCACCAGGCGATGAGATCCGGCGGAACATCACCATACACCCGACTCATTGAGACTAAACCCAACACAAGAACGACAACTACATACATCACTTTTCTACACATGATTCATCTCCTTCAAGAAATTCAGACTCATCATGCCTCGGCTACACACCAAAGCAATAGAGTAATTTCGGTCTCATTCTTGCGGTACTTGACTCTTATTCACACGGCTTGTTCTTTGGGATATGAGCAACCTCCTTCGTGCCCTTTCCGTACACAATTGGGCGGTCGACAAGAACCTGAGAATCTGCACTTGTCTACACCTCTACCGTTGGGACCGATAACTCCAAACGCCATGTTCCCTTATACCAGATTGGTCGTGCACAGGTCAAGGAAAATCCCGCCGTCTGCTCGAATGACAACGCTAATTTCTCAATCGGGAACCCGTCCGCGAGTATGGTTGCCTTTGGCACGGAGAATATCATCATTTTCTCGATAGTTGGGCCTCGATAAACCGTCGGCCAAGAAAGTCGATCCATTGGTTCCAGCGTCTGATGGGAGCAAGCGAAGGCTTGTAGATATGCGTTATGTAGTCTATAATCCAGCGACGATCCATCAAATATTGGAGCCGCACGAAGTTGCTGGTTGCTGGAGAGCAATGAAAAGAAAGTATGTTGTCACAGGTGTGTTTCTCGTCGCAATCATCCTTTCAGGTTTGTGGATTACGCCCTCACCATCGAAAGGCATTGGAGAAAGCATACGAGTCGCGCGGGAGTCGAATATTTCGCCCGACTACTCCGGCCTAATCATCCCGTGCAACATCTCTCCTCTGAATTTCAGAATCCTCGAAAAGGGACAGGCCTATTGTGTCAGAATCCATTCCGATAGCGGTCCGCCTATAGAAGTCACCAGCAAGACAGGTCGAATACACATCCCTCTGAGAAGATGGCGATCCATGCTCGAAGTCAACAAAGGTCGTATGCTTTCCGTGGACGTTTACGTCAGGAATGCGGAGAACAAATGGCTGCAATTTCAGGCCATCCTCGACAAGATCGCCGACGAAGATATCGACCGGACGCTGGTGTACCGATTTATGAAGCCGGTCTATAACCTGTGGAACGACATGAGTATTCTCCAACGAGACCTGACCAATTTCGATGTGTCACCGATCATGCAGGGGCGTTCCCTCGGTGGAGGTTGTCTCAACTGCCACAGTTTTGCAGGCGGCACGTCAGATACGATGACAATCTGTCTGCGCAGCTCGAGATATGGTAGCAGCA
>JARRQQ010000749.1:2190-3752 GCA_037381725.1 Sedimentisphaerales bacterium | reverse complement strand
TGTTATACATGAAATGAGTCCCAGGCTTGAACGGGACGGGGTGTGCCAGGAAGGTCTTGGTCCAAGCCTCATTGAGCGTACGGGGCGGTTCGGTCTGATGACCCGTGGACATGCGGAGCAGATCGCTGATCCGCATCGCCTTGAGGTTGTTACTTGGCTGGGCCGGCGCATCCTCGGGAAAGAACGCCAACACTTCCTGGTCTAAGCTGAGTTTTCCCTCGGCGACGGCCAGTCCCACGGCCGTCGAGGTGAAACTCTTGCTCAGCGAGTACAGGGAGTGCGGAGCATCGGCGCGATAGGGCGACCACCAGCCCTCTGCCACCACGCGGCCGTGGCGCAGGAGCATGAAGCTATGCAACGAGTCGATGCGCCTATCGGCCGCCTCGATAAACGCGAGGATGGCCGAGGACGAGACACCCTGCGATTCCGGCGTACTGCGCGGCAGATCGGCTCCGAGGCCGATTGAGGTGGTCAAGGTGATCAGGCTGATGACAACTGATAGGTATTTTGTCTTTTCAATCATGGGACTTTGTCCCTTTCAATTTCGTGCCCGGTGGCACGAACCGGGCCTTCACGCCGAACGTCATTGGTCCTGTGCCGGCTTCATGCGCGCCCATGTCGGGTGCATCACCCGTGAAGATGTCGCAGAAGTTCGGGATCACCACCGCCTGGTCGTATCCAGCGCTTCGGGGTGCAAGCTGAAAGTTGCCCAGCTTGGTCTCGACGTCGAATCCTGCTTCGGATGTGTAGGTTGGCTTGCCGGAAAGGCCGTGTTGCTCCTGGTCGCCGGGGTAGCGTGCTGACAGGAGATCGTAATCGAAGTCGTTGTTTACGCTCTTGCCGGTGCTGATGCTGTGGCTGTCCGAGCGTCTCACGTGGAGGACGTTGTTCCGGGTGACGCAATGCTTGATGATCCTTGATGAACCACCGAGCCCGCCGGCCCCCTCGTCGTTTGGCTGGAATATCGTATTGTTGAAGAGGTACATGTGGCCCGTCATCCATTTTTCGCCGTTCGCGTAACCCATCTTGAAGAAGGGCCCGTGGGTCATGTTCCAACTGCTGCCCGGGGGGCTGTAACTACGCCCCGAGACGTTGCGCCAGGCGTAAAGTGGGCCGATCGACACTGCGGCATTGGCTATGGGTATCAACACATTTTCTATGTAGTTGTTCCATATGCGCACGTTCTGGTCGCCGCCCTCTGCCTCGATGCCATCGTCCCAGCAGTTGGCGATGTAGTTGCCATAGATGTCGCTGTCTGCGCCTGGGAAACCGCGGAAGCTGCCGTTATTTCCGGCGCCCATCCCGTCGATGAAGTAATGGTCCGGATCCGACCAGCACTCGTTGTAGCGAATGACGTGATTGCCTTCAGACTCCCAGAAGACAATGGTCTGCGGCCCCGAGGGATGGGTGGATGCACCGTGTTTCTCCGCCCAACTGTTGGTGTCCCAGGAGGGGTGGTGTAACCGGCAGCGCTGGACGACCACGCAGCGGAGGTCTCTCTGGTTGCTGAAGATGCAGGCCTGATAATCCTTGCCCCAGCCCTGCTCGCTCTCGCTTCCCCA
>JARRQQ010000749.1:0-2098 GCA_037381725.1 Sedimentisphaerales bacterium | reverse complement strand
AAGAGCCGAATCCCGTGTTCCTTCACGTTCTTGATGGTGAACCCACGTAGAATGACGTAGCTCGCACGTACGGCTATACCCACGTCGTTCTCGTTCTGCGTGTCGATCGTGCAGCCAGTGCCGTCGTAGAGCACGTAGCCCTGGGGAGTCCCCGATTTGTCGACGTTGAACGTACTGTTTCGACTTTCGCCAGTGACTACCGAGGCGACCGGGAAACGCTCACTCCACGTCGTTGCCTTGATCACATCTCGGGTTTCAGTCCCGTCGAGCTCGAGGGCGACCTCGTATGAGGTACCAGGGTTCAGATTGACGATACTGCCTCGGTAGTCCGCCTTACATTCCGGCGTCTCAACGGGATTGTAACGCATAGGCAGGCCGTCACACCACGTGGGCTGTCCACTTTCGCGGTATTGTATAGACACTTTCTTTTCCGCATCTCCCTGTTCGGGCGACCAGTACACACCGAGGCAGTGAAAGGTGGGCACGGCCCACGCCTGGGCCCGGGAGGTTGTGGTGGTAACGGGCTCCGCAAGACAAACGGCGCAAAACGCCCCTATTCCAACTGCAATGAAATAGGCCCGTATTTCCAGAACACTACGGTGTCTTGTTTTATAGATCATCTGTTTCACCCGATAAATGTTGCGACGTCTTGCATACGAATCTCTGCACGTCTTGGCAGAACTCTCTGAGCCACATCATAGCCCATCGTTATCCATCCAAGCAATCACAATCCTGACTCTGGCAGTCCTGGATGTACTGCGTCATTATGTTTCACCCCTTTCACAGGATCTTCTCTTGCTGTCTTGACCCTGGCATACCGAGATAAACTCAGCTTTGCGCGAGGACATTGGTTGTGTGAACGATGCGGGGACGGAATTAGGGGGATACGCCATCAAGTAGCAAGCATTTGGTTCTGCCGCAGGAATGGCACGAAAAAACAACCCTTTGCCCCCCCGTGGCAGCCGGGAGGCAGTTGGTGAGGGACAGCCAAAAGATCGGCCCTCTTTGTCTTCGCAGGAATTACCCTTGCTCTGGCCAGCAAAAGGTGATATGGTCACTACCCGGGTTGTGTCATCACCGGTTGTTGATTGTAAAACTCAGTTCTGGCGAAGTCATAATGAAGCATCAGGAGAACAAGAATGCCGAACATAGTTGCCGCCCTTAAAGAGGAGATATCGAGACTGGCTCGCAAGGAGATCCGGAACGAGACAAGCGCTCTCAAGAAGGCATCATCACAATACAGGCGAGACATCGCCAAATTGAAACGTCAAATATCGAGTCTTCAAAGCAAAGTGACCCGTCTTGAAAAACAGACGCCCCAAATTGCCTCAACATCAATCGCCACCGCAGAGACGGAACGTGTCCGATTTACCGCGAAGGGTCTGGTCTCACAACGGAAACGTCTGGGCCTCAGTGCCGCGGATTACGGCAAGCTCGTTGGAGTCACTGGCCAGACGATTTATAGCTGGGAAAATGAACTCAGCCGCCCCCGCCAGCAGCAGGTGCAGGCCCTCGCCTCGGTTCGCACTATAGGCAAGAAAGAAGCCCGAGCCCGTCTTAAGCAATTGACCGGGAAGGACAAGAAGTAGTTATCAGGCCCACCCAGGAGTGACCTGGTGTGGGCCTGTTTAGCACATCTCTCTCTTTCAAAGGTCAGACCATATCTTTCAGATTCTTTAGCGGTCGAATCTTCACCACATTCCGCGCCGGCTTGGCTTTGAACATGGTTTCTTCGCCGGTGAAGGGATTGATCCCTTTGCGAGCTTTCGTGGCGGCTTTCCGCTGGACCATCAACTTCATCAAACCGCGCACGGTGTATGCACCCGGGCCCGTGCGGCCGAGACTCTTTTTGATCTGAGAAGCCATTGCATCAAACACCGCAGTCACATCCTTTTTCGACAGTCCCGTCGTATCTGCGATTCCCGACACGATCTCACTCTTGGTCATCGGCTTGACAGGTGCTTTTGTATTCGCCATAACATATGCTCCTTATGGAAAAGATAGAAAAAGAACTCTATGAGGCTGGGGATTCCACCGGACCAGACTCCTTAACAATTGCTGGCTACTATACGGAAGACTGTGAGGTTGTCAAGTACGA
>JARRQQ010000748.1:0-3530 GCA_037381725.1 Sedimentisphaerales bacterium | reverse complement strand
GTCGGTCCAGCCGAGCCCTCCGGCGGTCAGTCCGCCCAGATGTTTTTCGGGGCAAACGATCACGACCGTCTTACCCATGCGCTTAACCTGTACCGCCGCCGCCACCGCCGCGGAAGTCGCGCCGTAAATGACCACGTCGTAGGTTCCCGCTGCGCTGGCCGAAGGGATTGCCGCCGTGGCGCTTTGTGCGCCGATAGATGTGATTGCAGCTATGAGTATCGTGGACAGTCCTGTTTTTCTCATCTGTCTCTCCTTGATTGCTATTGCTCAACGAGTCACGAGCCACGAGTTCCGGGGCACCGTATTATACCGGATCGGAGCCGTTGCGCAAAACCCTTATCGAGAAGTGCTTGCTCATGTCAAATAAACCTCTACAATGACAAAGATGGACCCGGCAATTCATACGGAACACCTGACGAAGATATACGGCCAACGGCTCATTGCGGTCAACGACATGAATCTGGAGGTGCCGCAAGGTTCCGTCTTCGGGTTGCTGGGGCCTAACGGCGCCGGTAAGACGACGACGGTGCGCCTTTTACTGGGCTTGCAGCGTCCGACCGCCGGGCGTGCGGAGATTTTCGGCAGGTCGTGCGGGCCGAACGCGGTTGCTGTCCGCTCGATGATCGGCTATCTGCCCACGAATCCCAAGCTACCCGGCAACCTGCGGCCCATCGAATACCTTGACCTTCTCGGCAAGCTGTCCCGGCTGCCCGCCCAGGCTCGCAAACCACGTATCTCCGCCTTGCTTCGAGCCGTCGGACTGCTTGGGGCGACCGATCAGAAGATTCAGACCTTCTCCACCGGGATGTGCACCCGGCTGGGAATCGCCGCCTCACTTGTTGCCGATCCGCCTCTGTTGCTCTGGGACGAACCCACCGCCGGCTTGGACCCTTCGGCCCGGCGGTTTACGCTCGACCTCATCCGCGAGTTAGGCAAGACCAAGACCGTTGTCGTCGCCACGCACATCCTCAGCGATATCGACCAAATCTGCGATCACCTGGGCGTGATGCACGAGGGACGCATGATCTTTACGGGTTCGATGCAGGAGATGAAACAGCGTCTTCGCCGCGACGATTTTACGCTGGAGCTGGACGGTGCCGCCGAGGACGTTCACCGTCTGGCCCGGGAGACCAACAACCTGGAAGGCGTCGAAGCAATAGCTAATGCCGGCCCGGCTCTGCTCGTGCGGATTGCCGACGGTCAGAGCCGCTCCCGCGCATTGGCTGAAGTTCTGCGCCTTGTCGATGCGGGCAATCTCTCGCTCCAGGCCATCCATTCCGGCCAGAATGCCACCGAAAACGCTTATCTCCAATTGCTCCAAGAGGACGAGGCCCATGGATTCCACCGTTGAAACACCAACCGTCTGGACAGAGGCGAGAACGTTCGGCTCGCGGATGATGCCTTTCGTGGCCATCCTCCGGCACGATCTGAAGTCTCTTTGCCAAAGTTGGTTGGTTCGTCTCTGGCTGGGAGCCACGGCGCTTTTGACGTTCATGCTCGTAGGTTCGAACTGGGCCCAATTCCGAGATGGGACGCTCATCGCCGTGCTCCTGTTTCCATATCTCGTGTTCCCGTGGTTTTTCGTCGTGGTTGTCCTTGGTGTCAACCCGGTCTCGGGCTCGCGCGCTGAAACGCTGGCCGACGGGATTCTGAGCCGCCCCGTCAGCCGCTTCGGGTATTTGTTGGCCACATGGTTGGCCCGCGTCGTGATCGTATTGGGTGTCTATCTCGTAGTGGTTGTTCCGGCGATCATTCTGGTCATGCTTGCAACGCGGCCCGTGCCCGAGGATACGGTGACCGTCTATGGGATTGTGACAGCCTTGGGAGTCGTGGCGCTCGTACTCACTTTTCTCGTTTCGCTCGGCTTCCTTATGGGAACGTTGTTACGCAAACCGTTGTTGGAATTTTATTAGAGTTTACGTGGAAGAGTTCGTAGTTTACATGGAATTCACGGACTGAACCTTTGTGTGTTTTTAGTGAAGAAGGAGAGCTTGTTTCTGCAAGGTTTTGAGATGTCGCACTTCTTCAGTGTTTTCTCCGGTGTCCAGCCGAAACCAAAGGCGGCCAATCCCGATTTCTTCGAGAGTGGGAAATTCCAGGACTTTTCACTGCTGCGTGTGGTCTTGGGGTATGGATTGCCTACCCTGGCGGCGGTCTTTCTGGCGGGGCTATGCTTCTATTGGCGCGATCTCTAACGAGAGGGCAGGGACCCATTGCGGAATTCTGAAAAATGCTCAAGATAAAGACAGAACCGTAACAAAACGGTAACATTCCATTGGTATCATTTTTCAGATGCACACAAATACGTATGATCGTCCTGGTTGGACTGTGGAGGTGTCTCATGTCTGAAAAACTTCGACCCCTATTGATTCTGACGTTTGCTGCATTGACATTGCAGACGGCGACGGCGCAATCCGAACCCGCGGCGATCCAGTGGATTCCGGAGGATGCCGTGATTTCCGTCGAGCTGTCGCGTCCGAGGGCGCTGCTCGATTTGTTTGCAAGCGACAAGGCCATCGAGTTCATCGCGTCGCTGCCGGTGTATCAACAGCAAGCCTCAAATCCCAAGTTCACCGAGTTTCTCGGCGTGGTCAGGAATCTTGAGGCCATGTTGGCAACGGACTGGCGGACGGCCCTGGCAAAGCTGACCGGCGGGGGCGTCACGTTAGCCGTGTGCCCGGGAGATACGGTCGTACTTATCGTCGATGCTGAAGATGGGCAGATGTTGGACCAGCTTCATGAGATACTTCTCAAATTCGCCAAGGACGGCGCCGCCAAGCAAGGCCTGCCCGGTCGCGTCGCGTCCACTCAATACCGGGACGTCACGGTGTGGACGTTCGATGGAAAGGAGGCGCACGCAATCATTGGCAGCCGGCTCGTCATGTCCAATCGTTCGGAAGGCCTGAAGGCTATCCTGGATCGGCGGGCCGAAGCGGGAGGGCCGAGTCTGGCCTCGAAGCGGACCTACCGGACCGCGAAGAGCAAAATGGGATCCGACGATGTCGCGACAATCTTCGCCGATCTCAAGCTCCTGATGCAGATTCCCAAGTTGTCCGGCCTTCTCGAACAGCAAAGCAAGAATCCACTGGCGGCGCTGGCTTTCGCCGGAATCGTTGAGTCCGTGCGTGACTCGAATTGGCTGGCCCTGGGCTTGAACATCCGGGGCAATACGCTGACCCTTCGGCCGGTGATCGACGGCAAGGCCGTCGCTCAGACAAGTCCGGCGGCGTTTGCCTTGCCCAAAAAGTCCGGCGACGGCGCCCTGCCGAACCTGTCGGTACCGCGTCGCATCGCCGCCATGACGCTCTATCGCGATTTGCACCAGTTCTACGCCGCCAAGGACGAGCTTTTCCCCGAGCGCACGTCCGGATTGATCTTCTTCGAGAACATGATGGGTATTTTCTTTAGCGGGCGCGATCTGACGAACGAGGTCTTGGCCGAGACGCAGCCCTGGTTGCGTTTTGTCGTGGCCGAGCAGGAATTCGATCCGGCGATCGGCTCCCCGCAGATCAAGATGCCCGCCTTTGCGG
>JARRQQ010000747.1:0-2733 GCA_037381725.1 Sedimentisphaerales bacterium | reverse complement strand
AGAATATCAAAAGCCGGAACTAGTCGAATACGAAAACCTCAATGAAATTACAGCGGGGTTGGTATCAGGTGCTGAATGATAAAACTGAGCCCGGCCATGTCATAGTCGGCGGACGATGCGATGTAAAAACCGCGCCGGGGACGTACTTGAACAGGCGGCGGTAGTGGCACGCCGGCTCGAAGAACCGGTCCGATACGAAAATGTAGTCCAATCCTTTCCAGAAATTGTCCGGGATGAAATTGACCTGGGTGATGGAAGGGTCGTTTGTCAGAATCCTTTTGATCTCGGTCAGATGCTCAGGTTTGTACACTTCGTCAGAGTCTATCAGCCAGACGTAGTCGCCCGTGACGTGGCGCAGCGCCTCGTTTTGCATCTCGCGCTTTTCCGGCCACCGGCCCTGGACTATCTTGATCTTTCTCTGTGGGTCGGGGAAGGACTTGATGAATTCGACCGTTCCATCCTTCGAGCTTCCATCCGGATTGGCCGCGAACATACACTTTTCAACGGCCCCCTCCACGATAATCACTTCATGGGCGAACTCATAGATGGATTTGAGGCTGTATTCGATGAACGGTATGCCGTTCAAGACAATCATGATAAATGAGATTCGGGTTTTGCGGTCAACGTTGTCCCTGGCCGATACTGAATGCTTGCAACAGGCCAGAGCGAAAACCAAGTTGGGTCCGAATTTAAGCATCTTCTCCATCCTTAGATTGCGGTGGCAAGCCAAGTCTCTGACTTTCTTTTCGGACCAATTGCTCACGTGAAGGCTCACGCCGCCCGGCCATTTGTCATCGCTAATACACTCCTGATCGGGCACTGTAATTATCAGGCGCGCCTCGTTCTTCATCACTCTGACAGCTTCAAGGATGACAGCGTCCGCATCGTCAACGTGTTCGAGCACTTCCATCACGACGACGGTATGAAAAGTATCCGGATCGTAGGTGAGGTTATGAATGTCACCTACCTCGAAATGTCCGACATTTCTCTTACGTGCTCTTTCTATGGCAACTGTCGAAAAATCGATCCCATGCTTTTGCACGTTATCAGGTAAATAGGACAAGAGCGCTCCGTCACCGCAGCCAAGATCCAGCACGTTCGGCCCTCGACACATCGAAGCCACCTGCTTATAAAATCTGATCCTTTCCGGCTGCTCGGAGATTACGCCGAACTTCTTGCCCGCCCACATGACGTCCATATAGTCTGGTGTGTTGGGGTTCTGGTCGGTGGAGAATTTCTCAGCTTCCACAAAAAGACTCACCTCACGCCGGTTGTCCAACGAAGCTTCAAAGGAAACCTGGCGAACTCGCGTGAATCCCACGGATTTCAGAAGAGACTCCAGACTCTGAAAATCATAAATATATAAGTGACCCATCTGGCGCAGGACAAAGTTGAATTGGTCCGCTGGAGTCTGGCCCGGCCACCTTTGACCATCCCAGAATGAGCTGTCCCGGGCGATATACTTCGCGGCAAAGGCCGCGAGATCGGGCGTCGAAAGACGTACCTTTGCACCACGTCTCAACACGCGAAAAACTTCGTTGAGGAAACGCCAAGCTTCGTCATGGCTTAGGTGTTCCAGGAAATGGCTGCTGTAGACAAAATCAACGCTGTTCGTCTCGAAAGGTAATCCATTGCGAACGTCCACATTCACGTCGGCGTTGTTACGATCTATGTTAATGAACCCCTCTTTAGGAGCCTCGCCGGACCCAATATTCAGTTTGAGAGTCTGTTTTTGTGTTCCCTTTCGTCTCATGGCTCGGCCTATCTATATGTTGACCACGGGCAGTTCATGGGCCGGCAGCCCTATCGTTTGTATGATAAATCGCGATAATTCTTCTGCCTCTGCGAGCACGAGCCAGCTCTTTAGAGACGTCGGATTTCTCAGACGCTACGGCCAGACACAAGTTCTCGTACAGGCTTCGTAGTTGCTCGTAGCGGTATTGAAACTCCGGCAAATCAAGAACTCCGATCCGAACAATTTCGTCCACGAGCGAGTCGGCCTTGTGGATGTCATCGATACTCATTCGATTCGCATTCGGGCCGGGGCCCAAGAACACACTCCTTCTCATTCAGACTTGTTTGCTTTGTCTGGGCCAGGACGTGCTCGACCTCCTCCAGCAGGTCGATCGCGTCCTTGTGGTTTTCGTCCAATGCCACAAGATCGAGGAGGACCATTCTGGATTCCTGGAATCGGCCATCCTTCATATATAGGGCCGCCAGAGGAAACATAACCGACGTGTCACCCAGGTGCATATCCAAATAGACTTCCAAATAGTGAGTAATTTCGGCGAAGGAGCCCATCTGACAGGAGGTTTGAAACAAACCCAGCAAAGCCACCAGGTTATCCGTATCCAGTTCAAGGCATTTAAGATACATCTCGAATGCCCCCTTATAATCGGCCTTTTGCTGCGCGATCATGCCCAATCCGGCGTATGCCTTGATGCAATTGGCATCCAGTCGGCAAGCCACCTTGAAGGCTGTTTCGGCATCATCAAGGCAATTCTGCTGCAATGCGATGACTCCAAGCCCGACGTAGGGACCCGGCTCATCAGGTGCAAACGTGGCGGCCTTTTCGTAATATCTTTGCGCCTGGGCGTAGTTGCCGATAGCATTGTGACAATCCCCAAGTTCTTTTAGGACTTCGTAGTGTTGGGTCGAATCATGCTCCGGACAAATGTCGTCTTGCGTCGTGTCCATATCAAGCCGTTCCCTTCAAGAATCTCCCTCTCATAC
>JARRQQ010000746.1:0-2103 GCA_037381725.1 Sedimentisphaerales bacterium | reverse complement strand
ACAGAAAGGGCCGGTGCAATCCAGGTCCGAAGTGGTATCGCGTAATCTCCACCCCATCCCGCTGAAACGACGCCTGATCATACGGCATTGGAATGACCTGCATCCGTGGCACGGGCTTGGGCTCCGGCTGTTGTTCCCTTGCTACAGCATTTTTGGCAATAAGGGTGAGTATCACAGCGATGATGATGAATCGAAAGAAGCGAAGCATAATCGTCTCCCTTTAGCTTGCCTATTGTCTTGGAGTCTTACGTTCTCCTAAGAGCGAGGCTTGAGCAAATCATTTCCGTTCAGCGGCCGGTGCTTGCCAGCCTTTTGAGGCGTCATCAACCACCAGGACCCAATCGTTCCCGCGAGCGGGCTCACCCGGCGGATCGAACGTTCTCGACCCTCTGTTCTCGTATCGGCCGATGAACGTGCTGCCGCCCTTGGTTGGGTTGAACCACCATGCCTTGATTTCAGTGCCGGACAATACATTTGGACCGAGTTTCACCTCAATTGCATCTCCGTAATGTGTATAGACCATGAGGTACCCTTCGCCCCGAGTGGCCATCATGTATCTGAGATTAGGTTTCTTCTCCTCTCCTTGTGGAAAGTTGTTCAGGACAACCTGCTGATCGGGGACTCTGCTCGTGAATGGTCTTGACAACATAAGCATCCTGATATGTCGAACCTGGGTCGCGCCGGGATAGGCGAGGCCTTGTTCCCAATACTGATGGGGATACCACGAGTCATAGAGACTTTTTATCGACCATCCCCACACGGGTCCGGCTCCATAGGTGATACCGCACGAGCCGGCGAAGACTTTCCAGTAGCAAAACAGGCGAATGTACTTGTCCGATATGTACAATCCCCTGCCGCCTGGCGGCGGTCCTTCGTACGAGGACTCGATGTCGATCAATGGCTTGGTCGGCTTGCGGTTCCAATCCTCCCACATCCTTTTGTAGAGCAAGGTATTGACGTTCATGACACCGGGGCCCCAAAAATCCAGCCAGCTTTCGGGGGTATCGTCCAGCACCCACTCGAAGTTCCTGTGGTAGCTGATGAGATGATGGAAACCGCCTGATTCCGTTTCTCCATCTTTTATGCCTTTCGCCATGTTCCGGAGCATGGGCAGGCCGTCGCCCATTGAAGGGCGTGTGTCACCTCCCAGGAACCATAGAAGATTCGGCGTGTCGGCGTAGCGTGATCCGACGGCTTTTCCATACGCGTATGCGTTTTCCTTCGTGATCGCTTTGACACGACCGGTATCGTCGGTCGAGCACCAGAAGCGAGTCCAGGTGGGGAATAGCCCGACGTAGATACCGCGTTTTTCGCATTGCAGAATGAACCAGTCCACGTTCTTCCAGAAAGGTTCGTTCAGCCGGGTGGGATCGCCGTTTGTGTCGGACGGCAAGTGGGGGCGACGGCCCTGGCGGTTGGGCGAGTTCCATTCCGGAATGACGTCATCGCCATGAACGGTCGTGAGAATAGTGTTGAATCCCTGCGCCTGGCGCAGATCGAGATACTGCATGACTTCGTTCTCGGCGCCGCGCAGGAGCACTTCCCAAGCGGTGTCAGCAAGCATGAAAAAGGGCGTATCGTCTTCATGGATTAGGAAATGCCTGTTAAGGGAAATTTTCAGATTGCCGTGATCCCAAGGCTTTTCTGCGTGAAGCGGATTTGACAATGCGAGGATAAGTGTCATCATCCCGATAGAATCAAATGATGATCGATTCCGTTTGACGTGCATCAAGCTCTCCCAATATCTGTCTATGCGAACAATGCTTCAACAAAGGCGGCCGGATCGAACTCGGCGATGTCCTCGGGTTTTTCGCCCAAGCCGACGAATTTCACAGGGATATCGAGCTGGTCCTTAATAGCGATCACGATGCCACCCCGCGCGGTGCCGTCGAGCTTGGCCAGGAATATCCCCGTTACGTTGATGGCTTCTGTAAAAAGCTTGGCCTGCGAGATGGCATTCTGGCCCGTCGTGGCGTCGAGGACCAGCAAGACCTCATTCGGAGTGTCCGGAATCTTGCGAGCGACGACGTCACGAATCTTCGTCAGTTGCTGCATCAGGTCCTTTTTTGTGTGCAGCCGTCCGGCGGTGTCGAGAATCAAGAT
>JARRQQ010000745.1:0-2125 GCA_037381725.1 Sedimentisphaerales bacterium | reverse complement strand
CATTGCGGGAGCAACATGTTCTCCGGCTATATCGATGATGTACGAACATGGGGTGTTGCCCGAGCGAACGGGAAGATATTTGGCAACATGCGGTCCGGCGGTATCACGGGTGACGAAGATGGTTTAGTCGCGTGTTGGAATTTCGACGAAGACAGTGGCCCGGGCGCGTATGATTCAAGCTCCTACGCAGGGGACATGTATCTCGGTTCCGTCGCCGGGCTTGAGGACAAGGCCCGAACCAGTGGGCCCGGTCCGGCTATTCCTGCGCTTTACGCGTTTCTTCTTGGCTGCCTCGGCTTAGCTCTTGCCGGGTGGGTATGTGGAGTACCCGGCAAATAAGAGGGGAACGAGGTTTGCTTTACGGGCTGCCACCAGTCTCTTGTGACGCGGGCGTCCCGCCCTTGAAGTGCGGATGAGATGGATAGTTTTCCCTACCTGCTGTTAGCCTTCATGCGATAAACGCTTTCGACGCTGTTTTGGTGCGGGCGGAAGATATTCGCTGTCCCGTGGTCTGGAGATTTCACTTGACCCTCGACGGAAATTCTAGTATAAGTCAGGGTGACATGACGTGTGTGGATTTGAGATCATCCGGGCGGTGCAGTAGTGTCTCGCTCCGGCGATCTACGTCGTAGGAGGCGGTGTCAGGCCGCATGGCAATATCGTGCGTACAGGGGGCATTTGTGTTCACACGTCTGGACTATCGCGAAATGTGTTACGTCGCTCTTTGAATGGAGGATTGTTATGTACAAGAGTCTCGCTTTTTTCATGTTACTTGTGTCAGTGGTTGCGGCTACGTCGGTCCGTGCGGACGAGCTCACCGGGCTGTCCGACGTTACCGTCGTGGACGGTGAGGTCATCAGCCTTCGTTACGGGGGGACCGAATACGTTGTTGCCGACGGGCTTCTGGTTCTCGGTACGACGACGCGCTGGTATATCGACGGGGGCGTCGAGACGTTGTGGCCGGAAGGGGACCCCGTTCCCGCAGCGGCTCCGACGGTACCCAATCCGTCGTCGGACGCCAAGGTGGGCGACGTGGGCTCCAAAGCCGACAACTTCATGTTCACTTTGGACGGAGCCACCAACATATCATCCATCGATGGGATCAACTTTCAGGAGACCATCTTCCCGATCCGGACAAGGACGATCTTCCATTTCGAGCGGGGCGGCAACGATACCGGGACGTGGCAGGCGATCCTTCCGGATGGTTCGTTGGGACCGCCGGTTGCGTTCAGCGGCGCGGCCGATTACGCTGATACGGGCGTCGACGTCAACGGCCAGCACGCCTTCGGCGTGGTTTTCACGACGGACGTGCCCGTGCAAGGCGTACGGATCACGGCGGAGGGACACGATACGCTGAGTATCTCGGCGCTCGGGGTGATTCCCGATATCGCAACCCGGCCCGGTCCCGCCGACGGCGCGCTTCATGAGGACACCTGGATCAATCTGAGCTGGACGCCGGGCAATTCGGCCGTTTCGCACGACGTGTACTTGGGTGACGATTTCAACGCCGTCGAAGATGCCACGCGAGATTCGGAGGAATTCCGCGGCAACCAGACCTTATCGTTCTACGTGGCCGGTTTTCCGGGATATGCTTACCCGGACGGGCTTGTCCCGGGGACGACCTACTACTGGCGCATCGATGAGGTGAACGATGCCGATCCGAACAGTCCCTGGAAGGGCGATATCTGGAGCTTTTCGATTCCTCCGAAGACTGCGTATGATCCCGATCCGGCCGACGGGGCCGAGTTCATGGGGCCGGACGGTGTGAGCCTGAACTGGACGCCGGGCTTCGGGGCGAAGCTGCACACGGTCTTTCTTGGCGACGATTATGACGAGGTGAACAGTGCCACGGTCGGAACGCCGGCGGGTACTCCGTCTTATAGGCCCGGCCCACTCGAACGGGAGAAGGTCTATTACTGGCGCGTCGATGAGTTTGACGGCGTCGCCTCGTACAAAGGGGATATATGGGCCTTTACGACGCCGGGAGCCGCCGGGGCGCCGCAGCCGGCCAATGGAGCGGTGGGCGTGGCGCACACGCAGATTCTGACCTGGACGCCGGCGGACAATGCGGACTCGCATCAGGTGTACTTTGGCACGGACAAGGAGGCCGTCAAGAATGCTACGA
>JARRQQ010000744.1:0-3667 GCA_037381725.1 Sedimentisphaerales bacterium | reverse complement strand
CACCGTTTGCACGGACAGTGCGGCGTCCTCGTCCATCTCGATGCCGAATTCCTCCTCAAACATCGCCACTAACTCAATCGAATCGACGCTTTCGGCGCCCAAATCAGCCGTGAAACTATCTTCCAGATTGATGTCGTCGACGCCGAGCTTGCTGGCCGTAACGGCCTTGACACGTTCTTCTACTGTCGCCATAGGTTCAACTCCTGCAATTTTCAAATCTGTATTTATTGAATCGCAGCCCCGAATGCCGAAGGCGCCGGTTCTTGCGCCGCAAGCCGTTCGCGATGCACGCCCGAGACCATCGCTGTCCTCTAAGCCAACAGCTTTTTCCGGCCCTTCTTGATGGCCCTGTCGCGTGCCGGCGAGGTCATCTCGAACACCGCGTCCCACATCGCCTGTGCCTGGTCGGACCATTCACATTTCCGCCGGCCCATGGCCTTCTTCGCCGTCTTATACAGGCTGCTCCTACCGAAACCTTTCGTCACGATTCCCTCTATGAACCAGGCAAAGGACGGGATGTGCTTGGGCAATGGTTTGCCCGTGGCCATGATGATCGCCATCGCCCCCACGTATGAGCCTGTGTTCAAAAGAGTCCCGATCGACGTCTTTGTATGATCTCCAATCAGCGAGCCGACTTTCGTCGATCCGGTGTCAATGGACCGCCGCCCATCCAGCATCACCGAAACACTCGAATAATCGTTCTTCAGGTCGCTATTCGTCGTCAGGGCGCCGAGATTGACCCATTCGCCCACGTAGCTGTGCCCGAGAAATCCGTCATGGTACTTGTTCGAGTACCCATGTACAATCGACTCTTCCACCTCCCCGCCTATCCTGCACGTCGGCCCTATGCTATTACCTTCGCGACACTTAGCTCCGAGCAAAATCGAATTCTTACCAATGTAGCAGGGTCCTTCGATCCGACTGAAGGGGTGAACTTCCACGCCCTCGTCGATGTAAACCGGGCCGTTTTCAGTGTCGATCACGACCATCGGATGCAGTTTTGCGGTCGGCGCTACGTAGACGTCCTTACGGTTACCTCGAACTGCCAAAGGCTCCTCGGTCGCGCCTTCGATCCCGCTGCGCCCGGCCGCTTCGAAATCAGCCGTCAACTGACCGGGGTTGGCAAGGATAAGGTCCCAAGTGTATTCCCACGTTGGCATCTTACACGCCACGCTCGGCAGACTATCCTTTGCCGCAGCCATGAACGCCTCGATGCTGTCAGTAGACAGCCCCTTGCTGTCCTCTTCGGTGATGCGCGCGTAAAGCATCTGCCCCTGCTCGCCCAGGCCGACTTGGCTCTCGCCATCCGTGGGAACATCAAGGCCATCGGCCTTCAGCCTCGGATCCACTAAAACCAGACCTTTGCCCGTCAAGGCCGATAGGTCGTTGACCGGCCTGTCCGTTCGAGTTTTGTAGTAATCCGCCATATATTCAGGCACAAAATAGGCAACCTCGTCCGGCTTGATCCGGTCCACGAGCTGCTCTTCGAGCGATCTCATACCGCATCGAAGCTCCCAGATGGGCCGGCCCAGCACAAGAGGATAGAAATGACTTCGTTTTTCACTCAGAATGTCGATCAGAACCAACTGCATGCAGACTCCTTAATCCTTCATAGTTACCGACTTACACGAAAAAGGGCTCCCAGCATGAATGCCCCCGGAAATCAACGCCGGGATTCTATCAGAAAGCCAATATCCCGTCTACCCTAAACGCCTCGGGAATCAAAAATTTCCCTTGCGATCCGAGCAACCGGGGGCGAGACAGAGCGCGAGATTGTCTCGCATAGTCCGCTTCCAGCAGCAAAAAGCCATATCTCATTCTTTTAAGTTCTGGTGGTATAGTGATTTATGCTAGCTTCGAAGGTGTAATGAGTGGCTTTACTGCCGCGGCGCGAATGCCTGAAGTTCATGAGCCTTTCGCACTCGTCCAACAATATTTGCCGTTGAAATCTTCGCCCTACGCGGTATACTTATCACGATGTAGAAACAACAACCATATCGTAGTACTCTCCGGCGGGGTACTTCCCGCCCATTGATTGAGGCAATATGACAGAGCAATGCAGCGCGGTGGTAACGAAGCAGGCGGTCAGTGGTAACGAAGCAGGCGGTCATTGCCGCCACAGCGCTGTTGTTTCTTGTTCGGATCTCGGGCAACGACGTTTTGGGCGCATCTCGAGCGCGGGAGCAACTGAACGTGAAGAAGAGGCCCTCGCCGGCCGGCGAGATAGACCTGAGCAAGGTCCCGTACAAGATTCTGTACGAGACCTATCGCAAGACCGAGGAGAATTACAACTGGGAGATTTTCCGGATCAACGCCGACGGCTCCGACCCGGTCAACCTCACGCACACGCCCAATCTGGACGAAATGTACCCGCACGCCTCTCCTGACGGCATGAAGATTTGCTTCGTCGTAGATGAAGGAATTGGACGGGCAAAGGTTCGCAGTGTTTACTATATGAACATCGACGGGACCGACCGCATCAAAGTGGCGAACAATGCGCGCCAGCCGTGCTGGAGTCCTGATGGAAAGAAGATCGCGTATCTCAGGGGCGAATACACCCGTTACAGCATGCGGGAATACGCGACCTCGGAGCTTTTCATGTACGACCTCGATACACGGGAGCACACGCCGCACGTGAACAAAATGCTCCAGCACCTTTATGCCATTTGCTGGTCGCCTGACGGAAATTGGTTTTTCGGCGTCGTGCACGGTGCTATGGAGTACAGCGACGCGATCCTCGCCTTCGACGTGCATGGAACGCGTGTGTTCGATCTAGAGCGTTGGGGCGTCAGAGGGTGCAGGCCGGACCTCAGCCTCGATGGCCGACGGATGACGTGGGGCCAGACGGACTGGGATTTGTGCGTTGGCGACGTCGAGCTGGGAACCAGAGCGCCACGGGTCACAAACATACACAAGATTGTCCAGTGCCCGCGCTCGGCGAAAGTCTATCACGTCGATTTCTCGCCGGACGGCAAGTACATTGCCTTCAGCTATGGCCCGGCCACGGGAGGCCAGCAGGTCGGCGGCAAAGCCAAAGGCTGGAACATTTGCGTCACCGATCTATCCGGAAGATGGGTGAAAATCACGACAGACGGCCGGCACAACAAGGAACCGGATTGGGTGCCGATTCCGCCGGCAAATCCTTAGGGAAAGGAAACAGCATGACACGTGAGAGTTACATCGCAAGAAATCGGTTGTTCAATCGCACCACGTGTGCCCTTCTAACCCTCCTGTTGGTCCTGGGTACGACCAACCAAGTCCTCGCCGAATCGGGTCTGAGGGAAACCCCATACCCACGGACGGAGTTAAACCTCAGTGAAATCCCTTTCAAGATCGTCCATGAGACTTTCTGCAAGACTAACGGCAAGGAGAACTGGGAGCTTATTCTGATGAACGCCGACGGCTCCAACGCCGTGAATCTCACCAAGACAGCCGACGTTGACGAAATGTATCCCCATGCGTCGCCGGACGGGACCAAGATATGCTTTGTCGCCGACGAGATGATCGGGAACCAAAAGATCCGAAACGTTTATTATATGAACCTCGACGGGACGGGACGGGTCAAGGTCGCGGACAATGCCCGCCAGGCCTGTTGGAGTCCCGACGGCAAAACGATTGCCTACCTCAAGGGAGAATTCGAGCGCTACAATGCCAAGGATTTCGCGAC
>JARRQQ010000743.1:0-2128 GCA_037381725.1 Sedimentisphaerales bacterium | reverse complement strand
CCGACGCTCGCAGCCCAGTGGCTGCCAGAAACTCGAGGAGAGCGGCGTCTCTCTTGTTGGCCTTGTGTGCTGCTCGTAGGATTCGAGTCAGGTCTTGTTTGCTCATTGCCTTCGGTGCTGTCGGCTGCTGTTTGATCCCATTCACATAGCGGGTGGGGTCTCGTTCCGATTGACCAGTTTCCCCTGCCCAATTGCCAATCGTAATAACCCGGCCCGGAGAGAATCTCCGGGCCGATCTATATTCCGCCTGCTGATTCGCCCCCCCGTCACCTCTGGTGGTGTAAATTCACTATGACAGGATTCTAAACCTCATACGCGGGTACCTTATTCAAGAGCTATTCTCTGGTTAAGGATGGCTCTTTTCGTTTGTCTCCACTTTTGATTTGGTCGGGCACAAACAGGCTGTCTCACCCGGTGTCTTGGTCAATGTACAAAGTCCAGCGACTATTGCCATGGCCGAATAATCCGACCGTCCGAGTTCTTGACAAGCGACATTCTGTGGATAGAATCAGTAGCTAACACGTCTTTGAATTAGAAAATCAGGAGGTACAATGGACCAGGATAACACAGCCTACGAACAAGATGAAGATGCGCTCATGAAAAGCCAAATGGAAAAGATGGTATCTTCCTATGATTCGTATATGAGAATAATCACTTTAGGGAGAGAACGCGCCTTACGTAAGACGACGGTTCGCCTGGCGCAAGTAAAGCCGGGGGATTGCATCCTCGAAGTAGGCTGTGCCACCGGCACGTTGACACTTGAGGCCAAGCGACAAGCAGGACCATCGGGCAAGGTGTTTGGAATAGACATCATACCGGGAATGATTGAACTCAGCCAACGTAAGGCAGAACAACTCAAAGAGGATGTGTCTTTTCAATTGGGAAGCATTGACGACATCCCTTTCCCCGAGAACTATTTCGATGCTGTGATATGCAGTTTCATGATCTTCCACATGTCTGAGACCACGAGGCGTAAGGGGATTGCAGAAATCCATCGGGTTCTTAAACCGCAGGGACGATTGCTCGTGTTGGATCTCGCTTTGCCGCCCCAGCCTCCATCCAGAGCGATTGCGCAGATGCTGTTCGGCGGCATGTTGCAACATGATTTGCACGAACTGATTCCATTAATGGAAGCCTCTGGCTTTTCAAATGTAGAAATAGCCCAAGCGAAATTTCGAGTGCTTGGGCTTTCCGTCCTCGCCTTCGTACGTGGAAGCGCGTAGGAGGAGTTGAGCATTTCAATACGTGGGCAGGCCAACACAGTGTGCTGCCTGGACTGAATAATCCGTCCACTCCCCTCCCAGACTATCGGTCAAACAATCAAGTTCTATTATAAGCCTTGCTCATTTTGCCGTCATCAGCGCACGGATGATTGCTTATACCTCGTACCCGCCAAATGGCGGGGCGGGAAACGCGCCAGATCCCTCTCCCCATAGCCTTGCTACCGTGATACGATGAGAACATAGTATTAGGAGGCAAGACAATGGCTAAGCAAAAATACTTACTAACAACACTGCTTGCTGTAGTAGCGATATTTGCAGTGGCTTGCTCGCAACCATCTTTGTCTACACCTGTAAAGAACGCCGACGGTTATACCGACATCACGGCGGAACAACTGGCAGAGATGCTGAAGGGCAAGGACTTTATCCTGGTCAATACCCACATCCCATACGATGGGGATATTCCCCAAACCGACCTCTCTATCCCCTTCGACGAGATCGCGGACCACCTGGACGAGCTGCCGGGGAAGGACGCCAAGATCGTCCTGTATTGCCGCAGCGGCAATATGAGCACCACGGCGGCAGAGACGCTGGTTGCATTGGGATATACCAATGTCTACGAGGTGGATGGCGGGATGCATGCGTGGGAAGCGGCAGGCTACGAGTTGATCCGAGAATAGGCCTAACCCTCCGCGTCTTTGCTCACTGAGCGAGACTGGAGTAGGCAAGTCACTTGATTATCTTGATTCTGGTTTATCCAGGTTAGGAGGCAACGATGATCGCTGCCTTGTTAATCACATTACGAGAAGGGTTGGAAGCCGCGCTGATCGTCGGCATCGTGCTGGGCGTGTTGCGCAAGCTGGGTCGTATGGATCGCAGTAAACCGGTGTGGATCGGCGTGGCGGCGG
>JARRQQ010000742.1:0-2131 GCA_037381725.1 Sedimentisphaerales bacterium | reverse complement strand
CCATTGGGTTGTGTCAGAGCCGTAGGGTGGGCAAAATGCCGTTTTTGCTCACGCGGATTCTTCAGTAAATGGGAGGTTTTTCATGCGTTTGGATCGTCGTCGTTTCATCGAGTTGGCGGCTGGGACCGGTGCCTTGTCGATGCTTCAGGGCCGTTGTTCGGTCGCGAAAGGGGGAGGACCGAGCTTGCGCTCCTCCAAGGTGACAATCGAGAGGCTGGACCAGGCCGCCGAGAAGCCGGTCTTACAATTGGACGGTCTCGATTCGCCACTCGTGACCGAATCCATTGAATTGCTGCGCAAAGGCGGGCAGTATTTCATTCGCGTCCGATCAAAGGACGGCGCTGAAGGCGTTGCCTTGACGAATTCCAGGGCGGCTTATTTGTATCCGATACTGAACAAGCTCGTCATCCCCTACTTCGTCGGCAAAGACGCCCGCGATCTCGAATCGCATCTGTTCGGCGTCTACCGCTACCGGAGCAATTACAAGCTCCAGGGCATAGCCCTGTGGTGTCCCGTGGCCTGGGTGGAGTTTGCCCTCCTGGACATGATGGGCAGGGTGAGTGGCAAATCCATGGGGCAGTTGCTGGGTGGCGTGGTCCGGCGGGACGTGCCGTTCTACGTAGCGAGTGGACGCCGGGATTCGACGCCGGAAGAGGAAGTGGAGTATCTCGCTCAACTCGTAGAAGAGACCGGCGCGAAGGCGGTCAAGTTCAGGGTGGGTGGACGGATGAGTCGAAATGCCGACGCCATGCCCGGCCGGACGGAGCGGCTGATCCCACTGGCGCGCAAGAGGCTCGGCGATGGCATTGCGATCCACGCCGATGCGAACAGCTCCTATGATCCGCCGAAGGCTATCGAGGTCGGACGGATGTTGGAAGATATCGGCGCCGTATATTTCGAGGAGCCGTGTCCCTTCGATCACCTGGAGGACACAAAGAAGGTTACGGACGCCCTGACGATACCCGTAGCGGGCGGCGAGCAGGAATTCAGTGAGCGGCGTTTTCGCTGGACGATCTGCAATCACGCGGTGGATATCGTCCAGCCGGACCTGCAATACTACGGCGGCTTGATTCGCTCGACGCGCGTGGCGCGGATGGCGGCGTTGGCCGGGATGCCGACGACCGTTCATATTTCAGGAGGCTTCGGATTCGTTTATATGCTGCACTTTGCGTCCTGCACGCCCGACATTGGGCGGTATGAGGAATATAAGAGGAACATCGAACGATACAGTGACTGGTTTGATCCACCTCTGCACATCCGCGACGGAATGCTTAGCGTTCCCGAAGGGCCTGGCGTCGGCATTCGGGACGTGGCGGGTGTGCTCAATGGTGCGAAGCCAGTCACATAGTTCAAGGGAGGGATAGAAAGTCATGTTCAAAAGGCATTTCAGCTTGTGTTTGGCATTGTCCGTTGTAATGATTGGAATGGCGGGCTGTGGACAGACGGCGCTTCAGGTCTCCCTGGTACCTGTCCATCGTGAATTGGAGGAGACTCAAATACAGGGTGACAGGGGCTTCTGGGTTTCCGACAAGATCGCGATCATCGACGTTGACGGCATGCTCATCAACAGGCAGAAGCGCGGCTTGATACACTCGGGTGAGAATCCAGTGAGTTTGTTCATCGAGAAGCTCGAGAAAGCGGCTGAGGACCGGTCGGTCAAGGCGGTCGTGCTGCGTCTGAACTCGCCCGGCGGGACCGTGGCGGCTAGTGATCTGATGTACCACAGTCTGCGCCAGTTCAAGAGCCGAACGGGAAAGCCGGTTGTTGCGTGCGTACACGGTCTGGGTTGCAGCGGTGCGTATTACTTAGCATGCGCGTGCGATGGGATCATGGCCCAGCCCACCAGCGTGACCGGCAGTATCGGGACGATCTTCCAGACGTTCAGCGTAGCCGGGACGATGGAAAAGATCGGGGTCAAGGCGGTCGCCATCAAGAGCGGCCGATTGAAGGACATGGCGTCGCCATTGCACAATCTGACCGAGCCGGAGCGGGAAGTGCTCCAAGGGATCATCGACAGCCTCTACCAGCGGTTCCTGAACGTGGTTCAGGGCGGGCGCAAGAATCTCAACAGACAGAAACTGGAAGGGCTCGCGGATGGGAGGGTCTTCACGGCTGAGCAGGCGCTGCAAGA
>JARRQQ010000741.1:0-2139 GCA_037381725.1 Sedimentisphaerales bacterium | reverse complement strand
CCGGCCTTCGGCACGGGTCTGGGTACTCACCAGGTTGTCTATCCGATGTTCGATCGTTCTACGGTAGCCGCCCTGGCGGCTTACGCCGAGAATGAGTATGCGCAGGCCGCCGAGGAGACCGGTTGTATCGGGCTGGGCGCACTTGTCGTCTTCGGAATAATCATCTGGACGAACTACGTGCGCAATATCAGGAACGATTCGACACCTGTTCTCTCGGCGGCGTATGGGCTTGGCTTCGGCTTGCTGGCCGTGACGGTTCACAGCCTCAGCGATTTTGGCCAGCACGTGCCCGCCAATGCATTCCTATCGGCGACCTTTTGCGCTCTCCTACTTGTCCTGGCTCATAATGGTCGGAACGGCATTTCCCCGTCGAACGTTGTGATGAGGCGTGGGGCCAACAGAGCATTTTCCGTTGTCGCTCTCATTTGCGTTTCGGGGATTTGGGGCTGGGTCCTGTTCGACGCCAATAATGCGCGTCTTGCTGAAGCCAGTTGGAAACAGGCGATGATTATTGAAACGAACCTGATGAAAACAAACTGGCAGGCCGACGATCAGGAATATGTCGAATTGATTACGAGGGCGGCGAAAGCATCCCATTACCAGCCGGACAATATCAAATACCGGCACTGGCTTAACGTCTACCGCTGGCAATCGATAGGTCGTCTTACCGATCCGAATACAGGTGAGTTGGCTCTTCCTCCCCAAGCCATGGGATTCGTGGAACGAATAGTCGAAGAGCTTAACACGGCCCGGTCCCTTTGCCCGACCTTCGGAGCCACCTATTGCGTTGTCGGCCAGCTTCAGAAGTTCGTACTGAACGATCCCAGAGGTGCGGAGAGCATTCGAAAGGGCTACAGGCTTGCGCCGTGTAACCCGGTAGCCTGTTTTGTAATGGGCCTTCTCGACATTGAAGACCAGCGTATAAACGCCGCTTTTGAAAAATTCGAGAGAGCCATCCAGCTTGACGACGAGTTCTTCCAGAGCGTGGTTGCTGTCTACATAAACAATCTGAATCGCCCTGACCTGGCTATCGATATGGCGGGCGACAATATTTCCAAGCTGACCTTTGTCGCAAATACACTTGCCGACATGGAGGAGCACAAGGAAGTATTCGAGAAAGCTCAAGGGAGAGCAATAGAACTATTGAAGGCCAAATGTGCGGGTTCCGACGTCTCGGCGGATGCCTTTGCGTCGTTGGCCAATATTTGCAGAAGAAGAAACGACATAGAGTCTGCTATTCAGAATTATCGCCGCGCCCTTAACTTGGATTATGGCCAGGTCTATTGGCGGTACACGTTGGCGCAACTGCTCGCTGCTGAAGACAAGGTGGCCGAGGCAATCCATGAAGCGCGGATCTGCCTGCGTTTGAGGCCGCAATTCGCCCCGGCGGAAAAGCTTATTGCGGACCTATCGACTTTGCCCGGCGAGGCGATGAGCGCAGCCGGACTCCCTTGAACGGTCTCCGGGCGGACGTGACCGTCTTGTAGAGACCGGGGAGAATGTGGGAGCCTGATTTTTTTCAGGTGCACTATCGAGAACGGAGTGCGCGCGGACCTAACCCTATGCTTAAATTATCCGAAAATCCTTCCATACTGTCTCCGGAGTTCGGATCGGTCACGGAGCTGACCGGCACCTGGTGGATCGCCCGTACGAAGGCCAAGTTTGAAAAGACCTTTGCATGGGATATGCATCATCGCGGCGTCGGCTATTTTTTGCCGATGACAGAGAAAGTCATTTTTTCGGGCGGGCGCAAACGCCGCCTGATGGCTCCCCTCTTTCCGTTGTATGTGTTCTTTTGCGGTACGGAGCACGATCGTTACACGGCTATGACGACCAATCGTATCTGCCAAACGATAGAAGTCTTCGACCAGAAGCGTTTAGTCGAAGAGCTCTACAACATAGAGAGAGCGATAACGCAGAAAGCCGTTATCGACGAATATCCCTCTCTTCCGGTTGGACGCCGGTGCAGGGTCGTCTCAGGCCCTATGGCTGGAATTGAAGGCACGATTACGGAAAAGAACAACGAGAAGGCTCGTATGGTTCTCGAAGTGACGATCCTCGGCCAAGGCACATTAGTTGAAGTGGATGCAGACCTTCTCGAAGCGGTTGAATGAGCTTGGCATATTTGTCCGTATCTTC
>JARRQQ010000740.1:0-2158 GCA_037381725.1 Sedimentisphaerales bacterium | reverse complement strand
AGCAAGTACGAGGTAGCGGGTCAGCTTTCGAGCAAGGGCCAGGTGGCCATCGCGAAAGACAAGATCACAACGTCGGCTTCTTCCACGGTCAAGAATCTTCGCCTGGATCTGCCCGACGGCCCGAGCGCAACCGAGCCGAACGCCGTGCTCACTTCGACCGTCGAGGTGAACACCAAGAACAACGTTATCTCGATTCGTTCGGCTACCGCGGATGCAAGTCTTGGGAAGTTCAGCATCAAAGATGGCGTCGTACCTCTGAGCAGCGACACAGGCACGCCTATGAATCTCGTGGTGTCGGCGAGTCAGGTGAACCTTGAGAGAGTCCGGCCGTTTATGATCTTGTTCGCCTCGTTCCCTGAGAAGCTGCAATTGGCGGGCATGGCCGAATCGAAGCTCTCCGTAACCTCTGAAAAGGACGTCTACAAGATCAGAACCGACGCCACGAAGATCGAGGATCTGAAAGTGGTCTATCCCGATAGGAAGCCGTTCGAGCCGAACGAGGTAACACTGGCTTTCGACGCGGAGATCAGTCCCGAGAAGGAGGTCGATGTCAAGACGTTTGACCTGGTCAGTCCGCAAATCAAGATTCACAAAGGCGAATTCACCCGCGTCAGCAAAGATGAGAAGACCAAAGTGCAGGGCCGGGCCGAGTGCGAATACGACTGGACCGCCGTCGATACAATCGTGGCCCCGTACTTACCGGAAGGGCTGAGGCTCCAGGGCCGGCGCAAAGACAACTTCAGCTTCTCAAGCGAATTCCCCGTCGGGCATGCAGACCAGCTCATGCCCAATCTCAACGCCGACGGCACACTCGGTTTCGAGCAGGCCGACTACAAGGGGCTGAACTTCGGCCCGACCAACACAGACATCCAGGTCAAGGACGGCCTGCTGAAGGTCAAACCGTTCACGACGACCGTCAACGGGGGCGAGATGAATTTCGCCGCCGACGTGAATTTCAAAGAGGCCACACCCACGTTGACGGCGCCTCAGCCGGTCTCGATGAAGAACGTCCGGATCACCGAAGACGTTGCCGGCAACTTGCTCAAGTACGTCAACCCGATATTTGCCGACGCCGTCGGCGGCACGGGCACCGCCAATCTCTCGGCCGAGACGGTTGTCATCCCCCTCGCCAAGGCCGACAAGAACAAGATCCACGTCGTCGGGACCGTCAGCGTAGATGACATGGAGCTTCGGGCAACGGGATTGATCGCGCAAATCCTCACACTGTCGAACGCGCGCGAGCAGCAAGCGGCCGTTAGACTCCATCCGACCCATTTCACCCTGAAGGACGGTCTGCTCCGCTATGACAACATCATGCAAATCGACGTCGGCCACACACCGCTCCAGTTCAAAGGCTCCGTCGGCCTCGATAAGACGCTGCATATGATGGTCGCGGCGTCCGTATCGGGCCTGGCTGGAAGGTTGGGACTGCCGCCGGGCGCGATGAGCACCATCATATGGCTGCCGCTTACGGGCACGATCGACAAGCCCAAGCTGGATACGTCCAAATTGCTGGAAAACCAGGTCCCCGAACTGCTCAAGGGCCTCGGCGATATTTTGAAATGACACGTGAAAGTTTCCGCCCGGGAACGACGATACATACTATGTGGCGTGTAATCGAGGTAGAAAGGGGTAGTTATGCTTACGAAGCTGTTGTCCACACCGACAACGCAGCTCGGCAAGGCGGGCCGGTTCGTGGTGTTCCTGATCAAGCTGTGGTCACACTCCTTGAAGCTACTGAAGGTTAACCGCGCCGGCCAGCAAGCCGCGGCCCTTTCCTACCAAACGATCTTCGGCGCTGTGCCCCTGGCCATTGTCATGCTCATGATCTTCCAGTCCTTTCCCGCCTATAGTGACATCGGCGACAAAATAAAGAACTTCATCTATGAGCAGGCCAATCTCAGCGCCTTCAGGAGTGAGGCGGCCGAGGAGGGCGCTTCCGATCAGACGGTCGTTCTGACGGACCATCTCAATAACCTGATCTCGCGGTTTTTTGCTGAAACGAACAGGGGACAAATCGGACTGGTCAGTATCGTGTTCGTGGTTTGGGCCGCTTTAGTTCTTTTGATGACGATAGAAAAAGCGTTCAACAACATCTGGCACGTCACCCGGGGTAGGAATTTTCTGCATCGCGTCATTAGCTATTGGGCGGTGCTAA
>JARRQQ010000739.1:0-3131 GCA_037381725.1 Sedimentisphaerales bacterium | reverse complement strand
GTAGAAATCTCTGTATCTGTCCCTGAAGTGGTCGCGGAATCTGTCGCGCATCCGGTCTCTCATATTGGCGCCGGCGCCTCCTCTACTGACACGCCCGCGGTCCATGCCTCTGGCGGCACCTCCAGCGCCACGGGAACCGCCGGGCCTGGGATCCGCGGCCTGGGCCGGAGGATCTCCAGCGCTTTTGGATCCTTGAGTCTTCATCTTTCGCATCATTCCGCCTTGCGTCGCGTCTTTGGATGCTGACATTCGCTGCATCATCTGAAGGCGCATCTGGGCCATTGTACGAGGACTGTCGGGTCGTCTTCTGAGCGCCGAGAGTTCACTTCGCTGCCTGCCGTTCAACACCTCTGCGGCGCGTTCTCGAGCCGTCATGCTAATGGCTCTCAGCTTCTCAATCTGTTCTGCAGTCAGATGAAGAGGCTTCCTCGCACCAAGGATTGCCCCGGGATCAAACACATTTATAGTTGTGTTCATCATGATCTCCCGTCGCATCTCTTCAGCTCTCGGTTTGCGAGGCGTCGTTTGTCTGGATGGCCTTCGCCGGACAAGAGTCGTGCCGCACTTGGGGCATTTGGTCGGCCAACTGGCACTGATTTCCGGATGCTTTGGGCAATGATATTGATTTGCAATTGTCCTTTTATTTGGTTGACTGGAGTCTTGTGCATGCGCACCCGCCAGAAAGCTAGCCGGGGCGACCGTCAATACAATAGACAAAACTAACCGTTTCATGGTCGAGTCTCCTTTTCCTGTAAAATCTGCTAGTCTTCTCTATTTCCTCCCATCTCTATTACTTATTAGCGATGAAGGGCAATAGAACGATGGCGATAAAGTCCTGCATGAAATGCATTACGATCGGAGCGACGAGGCTCTTGCGCCACAAATAAACCACGGCAAAAACCGCGCCCATGATACCCACGATGACAACGCCTCCCACACCCTCATAACCGTGACCAATGGAGAAGATAATTGACGAGAGGACAACCGCGGCTACGGCCGATCCCGTGATCGACCGAAAGCGAAGAATCAGATAGCCTCGAAATATCGTTTCCTCGGAGATAGCTACCACGAGCACCATAACCGCCGCAACGATCTGCTGCATCGTACTCGCAGGTTCAAGAAATGAGGGAATATGTCCCTTCGGGAAGGACAGTCCGAGCGACTCAAGCCAGTTTTCAAGGTAGGACAGCCCGTAAATGAGCGGAATGTAGAGCAGCACGCCAACAATAATTTCCGGTACGAACCCTTTCGCTACCCAGCCGATCTTCCTGAATCTCTCACCGTTGTGCCACAGGAAGAAGCACACGAGGGTAACCAGGGCCAAATCGCTGAGCACCACGCCCGAGACCCCGAGCAGGAAGTTCTCTTTCAAGGCGGGCCCGGCGGTAAAGGAAAACGCCAGACCCGGCACGATGAGAAAGCAGAACGTCAGCACCTCGAATAGTTGTTCACGATAATCTCCCGGGCGTGCTTCTCCTACGACCGATGGTTCAGTGTCTGTCTCTGTTTCTGTCGCTACATTCATTCGCTGTTGCGTCCCTTCGATAGTGATACGTGCTCTGCTTGGCGATCTTCCAATGAGCTCACTTAATTTTGAAATGCCTAGTGAATACGACGTCCCCCCGCGAGAGAAAATGCACGGAGTATTGTCCCGGGCGGTTCGACTCAGCGATTTGCCGGGGTGAGAATTCAAAGCCCCGACAATATTTGCCACTTTGCCATGTAAAGTCCTTTGATACTACCATGTTTGACGGATCGCTCTTCGGTGTGATGATTAGCTGGAAATCGTTCATCGCAGCGGCCTCAGGCAGGCAAAGAACGACATACATGGATGCTTCGTCCTGACTGAAGGTCTTTGTGAAATGCCACCCTTCCTGCTCGGACGTATCCGACGTCCTCATCGCCTTGTCGGGTCGGACAGCTATTTCCATAGGCGTAATGGCGAGGTCGCGCACAATCTTCCCCGACAGATCGGTCAGGGCCATCTGCGTAGCATATTTCCGGAAGGACGAAGACTCGTCGCTGACGTCCGCCGCGGCCCTGATGGAGGCCGTGTCCAGCACGGTCCCGTCGGGGACACTGACCATCGAAACGTCCACGGACACGTACGCCTTCCCGCCGTATTCGTAGTAGTAAGGATAATACCAGTAGGGCGGATACCAGTCGGGATAGTACCATCCTCATCATAGTCTGCTACGATTGTGTTTGTGAAACTGTCGGACAATACTTTGCCGACTATGAAAGCCTGATAGTCATCCAGCTTGGCCAGCTCCTCTGCAACCGCCTGGTTGTTGTTCTTCCGCAGCGCCGGCATTTGCTTGTCTTTCAGAAGCTGCTCGATCCGGCCCGGCCCCGCCACTTTGTAGGTCCCGTTCGCCGCCAAGGCCGCGGACAGATGATCGGCTACCGCCACCCCGGCTCCTTTACGAGAGGATTCGTTCTGGAAGGGCAGAACCGCGACCGATTTGATCGACGTATTATAGAAGGAAGGATAGTGATTCACGGTGAACTCTGTTTGGCAGCCCGTCGCGATGAAAGCCGCGAACGCAACGAGGACAAGTAATCGGGTTCTCTCTGGACCACTCATAATCTGGCATCTACCTACATGTTTTCTCATACAGGACCGCCGCTCCCGCGACGCCGCAAACGAAACTTCCGAGTCTACAAGTACGAATGTTGTTTTCTTCCTTATCTACTGCATGCATGAAAAAGTACAAGCAAGCATTGTGCTTATTTCGACGCCGGTTTTTCCGTATTCCCCGCGGGCACGCGTTCCGCCGGCCGGTCGGTGATTCATGTGTCGAGCTGAAGCAATCGCTTGTCGATGTTCGCGAGTAGCCTTTTGTAAACGACCTGACTGATCGCACCTTGATGGAAAGCGCCGATGATTTCGTACTTCTCCACGAGCAGAAGATGGCGGTTCGCCCACTTGGACTCCTTTTCCTGAACCTTCCGATCTTTGACGTTCAGTTCGGCGAGAAACGCCGCGTCGTGTTCCATTCTTTGTTTATATTCGCTTCGCAGATTGTCGAGCAGGCTTTGCTCCGTAAAATACACGTGCGACATGCGGTCGAGCTCGTTCAACGCGGCGTGGTCAGCCTGCAGCCTGCCGCGCGTCAGTTCGTACGTGA
>JARRQQ010000738.1:0-3171 GCA_037381725.1 Sedimentisphaerales bacterium | reverse complement strand
TCGTCGGGTGTCTGCTCGACAATGTGTGAGTGTCTTTGCATTCGCAAATTCAGCTCATCAAGCTGCTTGGCATCCACCTCGCTCGGCGCGTCGGTCAAGAGGCACTGACCGCGCTGCGTCTTCGGGAAGGCGATCACGTCGCGAATATTTTCAGTGCCGGTCAGCAGCATGATAATCCTATCGAGGCCGAAGGCGATTCCTCCGTGCGGCGGCGCGCCGTATTCGAGGGCCTTGAGGAAGAAACCGAACCGCTGCTGGGCCTGTTGCCGGGAGATGTTGAGCAGATCGAAAACCTTCTGCTGCACCTGCGGATTGTGGATACGAACACTTCCTCCGCCGATCTCGGAGCCATTGACCACGATGTCGTACGCTTGCGAGCGGATGTTGGCCGGGTCCGTTTCGAGCTTGCCCATGTCTTCTTCCACTGGAGAGGTGAACGGATGATGCAGCGAGTCATAACGCTTCTCATCCTCGTTCCACTCGAACAGCGGAAAATCCACGATCCACACAAACTCAAATCGCTTCGGGTCGTAGAGCTTCAGCTCGCGGGCCAGCTTGCATCGCAGCGGCGCCAGGGCCTTGTTGGCGGCGGCTTCCTCATCGGCCACAAACAGGAGCAGATCGCCGTCCTTCGCCTCAAAGCGTTCCAAAAGCTGATACTGCAAATCGTCGCTGAAGAACTTGGCGGAGCCGCCGAGCAGCGAGAGCTTGCCGTCTTCCGCCTTGACCCTGGCCCAGGCCAACCCTTTGGCCCCGTAGTCACCGACGAAGTTGGTGAGCGTCTTCTCGATATCGCTTCGAGAATATTTTTCGCCGCCCGGGGCGCATAGGCCCTTAACGATCCCGCCATTCTCGACGGTGGACGTGAAGACCTTGAACGTCGTTTGCCTGGCTAAGTCGGAGATGTCTTTGAGCTTCATATCGAAGCGCAAGTCCGGCCGGTCGATTCCGTAGTCCGCCATCGCCTCCTGGTACGTCATGCGCCGGATGGGTACGGGGACCTCAACGCCCAGGATCTGCTTCCAGATTTCCGCGACCATGCCCGTATGGACGGCGATCACGTCGTCACTGTTGACGAAGCTCATCTCGACGTCGATCTGCGTGAATTCGGCCTGCCGGTCGGCGCGCGGGTCCTCATCGCGGAAGCATCGCACGATCTGGAAGTACTTATCGACGCCACCCATCATGAGAATCTGCTTGAAAAGCTGCGGCGACTGGGGTAGCGCGTAGAAACAACCGCTCATCAACCGGCTGGGCACGAGGAAATCTCTCGCCCCTTCCGGCGTGCTCTTGGCTAACATCGGCGTCTCGATCTCCCAAAAACCCGAGGCGTCGAAATAATCCCGCACGATCTTTGTCACTTTGTGGCGGATGCGCAGCCTGTTTTGCATCTCGGGCCGGCGAAGGTCTATATACCTATGGGTCAGGCGAAGCTCCTCGCCCGTCTTCTCCGCGTTGTCGATCTCGAACGGGGGCGTTTTGGCCGTGTTGAGAATCTCCAGCCGCTCGGCCACGACCTCGATCTCGCCTGTTGCCAGTTTCGGATTGGCCATGCCCTCGCTCCTCGGCCGCACGAGTCCCTCGGCCGCCACGACCCATTCGCACCGGAGCGTCCGGGCTAACTTGTGCGCCTCGGACTGTATCTCCGGATCGAAAACGATCTGCGTCAACCCTTCTCGATCCCGCAGGTCGATAAAGACCAGATTCCCGTGGTCGCGGTAGGAACGAACCCATCCCGACAACGTGACTTTCTTCCCCGCATTTTCCAGCCGAAGCTGGCCACAATTATGCGTCCTCTTTAGCATCACAAGAACCTTAATATCAAAATTGTAGAGACGATTAAAAGTACCCTCGACTAACACGACATGATCTGTCTGCGATCCAATCCAGTTTCGTTCGTGGCCGTGCGGTATCGATCCCTCAACTCCTCTTTTCCATCGACTCGCGACCCAAATCTCAGGAGCTTCGGGTCTACCTTACGTTCGAAGGTTACTGGATCTTCAAAGACGTAAGGAAGCTTCGCTGCTTCCTCACGGAAGTCTACATTCACGGATTCCTGTTCGGCAATTTCGATTTGAGTCGCGAGAGATTCAGGGCTGCCAGAGACGTCGTTCCGCTCCCTGAGAACGGGTCGAGAATTGTATCCCCGACAAAACTGAACATCTTAAGCAGCCTGTTGGGCAGCTCCTCCGGGAACGGGGCCAAATGTTGATTCTGTTTCTCGCCGGAGAAATTCCAGTGTCCATAGAAATACTGGTTCCACTCATCCTTAGTGAGCTTCGATTGTTCTTTTATCTGCTTGGACACCTTCGGCGGCTTTCCCAGCTTCTTGAAGATCAAAATGAACTCGTAATCCAGCTTGACGATCCCGTTTCTTGGATAAGGGAAAGAGCCCATAATGGTCGCCCCACCGGTCGTGTTGCACGTCGTGACCTTCTGCCAGATGATCGCTCCCATGTAGTCGAAGCCGATCGTTTCGCAAAACTTGATGATCTCCGTACGGATGGGGATGATCTTGTATCGGCCGTAGTAGACGCTTCGGGCGAACTGATCGCCGATGTTGATGCACAGCCGGCACCCCTTGTGGAGGACGCGATAGCACTCGTTCCAGACCAGGTTCAGGCTGTTGATGTAGTCCTGATAGCTGTCGTTATACCCGATTTGCTGCTTCGGACCGTAATCCTTCAACTGCCAATAAGGCGGAGACGTAACGACCAGATGCACGGATTTCTCGGCCACGGCATCCATTCGCCTCGAATCGCCTATGATTATCCTGTGGAAGCTCATAATCTCATCGCTTCGTCAAGCTCTAAACCTTGCTTACCGAGGTCAGGATAGCCGAATCGCCCCGTTTCGTCAACAAAGGCTTGTACGATTTGATGGAGGCCCGTTATGCCGAAGGTAGCCGGACAAGAACAAACAACCCGGATTCAAGGCAATAGCCCGCCTTTGGTGAGTAGGCCACCTTTGGCGGAATCAACGGTGATGGTGAACCCGCCGCTGCCCTCGACGACGAACTGGACGCGGGCCGCACTCATGCCCTCAATTGTGTCCAGCTCCACCCGCTCGGGGCGGCGTTTGACAGCGTCGACTCGCTTGAAGTATTGATCCGTGACGCGCCCGCCGGAGAGGACGCGAATATCGCCGCCTGCGATGGAAACCACGTCCGGC
>JARRQQ010000737.1:0-2223 GCA_037381725.1 Sedimentisphaerales bacterium | reverse complement strand
GTTTCCGCCTCTTCACCAGGGTAAGTCAGTACCTTCATAACAACCTCATTAGGCAATTAGGTTATGGGTCATAGGCAATGGGTCATAGGATCTCTTACCTATAACCTATTACCCATGACCTATGAGCTTTCGTGACGCTATGCGCTATGCGTTTGTCCTTCATTTGTCCCTCGCAACGGCGAAGGCGTTGGGAAAACCTTGCTGCTGCAAACGTTTGGCACCGGCTTCGGCGTGATCCAAGCGAGAATACCGTCCAACGCGCACCCGGTAGAATTTTTCATCGCCCCGGTCAAAGACCATTACGCTTGTTTCCCTGTACTTCCGGCTCAAAGAAGCATGTAACCGTAAGGCATTTTCCCTCACAGCAAATGCCCCCACCTGAATGGTGAAGTCACCCTCCGCGTAGCTAGCAGGCTTTTCGTACACTTGAACCCATTTCCCGGCTTCCCGTTTTTTGCGGGCGTAACCCAAGGCCTCAATCTTCACCTCCACTACTCCGTCTTCCAACATGTCCAGTTCGTGCGCAGAGGTGTAGGTAAGGTCGATTATGCGGCCGTGGACAAAGGGACCGCGATCATTGATGCGGACAAGCGTTTTTCTGCCGTTTCTCAAATTCGTCACCCGGACGTAGGTATCGAAAGGGAGGGTTTTATGGGCGGCAGTACGGCCGTACATGTTGTAGCGCTCGCCGTTGGAGGTAAGACGGCCGTGGAATTTCCCGCCGTACCACGAGGCCAAACCTCGCTGGACGAAGCCGGCAGAAGACGTAAGGGGATAATAGCGCTTACCAGCTATTGTGTAGGAATCACCCTTTTGTGCAGCTGGCGGGGTGCTGGCGCAAGCAGCAAGCAGAAAGAGAAAAGTGAGAAGCAAGATACAGAGGGGATTCCCTCTGCTTCGGCTTTGCGATGTGAGATGTGAGATGAGCGATTTGGGATTAGGCTGTCTTATATCTATCGCATATCCCATATCTCATATCCCACATCTAATTACTGTCCTGGTCTAAACTGGTTATAAAAAAGAAAGGTCCTACAACTCTGCCTCTTCTTCTAGTTTGGCCAATTCTTCGAATCTAATGTCGAGTCCAAGGACTCCGACGATATCGTCTGCTGCGTCACGAATAGGTGCGGATACCGTTATACACAAAGCCCCTGTATAGATGGATTTGTAGAAGTCGGTAATATGAACCTTGCCGTCCTTGATGGGATTAATAAACCAGTCGCGATCAGAGAGGTTTTCCCCGACTTGAGCCTTCTCGTACTTGGCGCGATCGGAAATGTGAGTAACATTCCTGGTAGTTTTTATCCCTTCGCGATCAGTGACATAGATGTACTGGATAAAAGGATTGAGATCCAAAAGGCTTTGGAGTACCGGTTCTTGACGAGTCGGATCCATTGATTTGATCTCGTCGGATTCCACCACTTCCTCCACGAGGTGAGCTGCCAGCCCATGGGCCTGTTCTTTGAGCAAGTCGAACTCGCTGACAAAATATTCCGGGAGATATTGGCGGGCCCACTGTTCCATCTCTTTGCGCGAGATACTGGTAACCCGGCCTCCGTCGTATTCCTGCATGATCCTCTTGTGTATTTTGACGATACCGGGATGACGTTTGTTTATGGCGTTTTCTCCCTCTAGTCGGAGACGACTGTTTACCCAGTAAGACACACCGGCAATACCGGTCTTGTCTGTAATAGTAATACTCACCGGGCGATTTAAGATTCTTTTTGTATTGAAAATATTGTAAATTTCCTCGTTCTTTATGAGACCGTCGGCATGAATACCTGCACTGGTTGCATTGAAGTCACTTCCCACGAAAGGATAGTTGTGGGGGATCCTATAGCCCAGCTCTTGGGAAAAATAGTTGGCTACGTCGGTAATGGCGGTGGTGTCAACGCCGTTGTCGTGACCCATGAGGCTGATGTGTTCGATGATGAGTCCTTCTATGGGGGCGTTGCCGGTTCGCTCGCCAAAACCCAAAAGGGTGCCGTTTGCTGCAGAACAGCCGTAGAGCCAAGCAGTGGTGGCATTGATCAGCACTTTGTGAAAATCATTGTGACCATGCCACTCGAGAAGTTGCCCCGGTACTCCAGCATCGTCTATCATTGCCCTGACCAGCTTGGGAACAGACCGCGGCAAGGCAGCGCCCGGGTAGGTTATACCGAAACCGAGCGTATCACAAAGACGGATTTTAATATCTATAGATGTCTCCTCCCTAAGTCTCAT
>JARRQQ010000736.1:2264-4181 GCA_037381725.1 Sedimentisphaerales bacterium | reverse complement strand
ATCACAGGACACGTATCGAAGTCGAAGTGGACAGTCAGTATGTCCGGCGTCGTGATCTTATCCTCGAAATAGTAAATCCCACCCATGGCCTGTACCGAGCGCGGCATGGTCTCGCCCAGAATCCAACGGGTCGCATCAATCAAGTGAATACCCCAGTCAACTAAGTGGCCGTGGCCATACTCCTTTTCCAGCCTCCATGAAACGTGACCTATCTGTGGACAATACGGCAGCTTGGGGGCGGGCCCACACCACAAATCCCAGTCCAGTGCCGCAGGTGGGTCCTGGATAGTCGTGTCCCGTATGCCCGCCGTGTAGTGAATCTGGGCCTCCGCCTGAACAACGCGGCCGATATTGCCCTGTTGAACGTACTGCCGGGCCTGCTGAATGGCCTTACTCTTGCGCCGTTGGAAGCCGATTTGTACTATGCGACCGCTCTTCTTTGCTGCGTCAACCATAGCCATGCCCTCGCGGACGTCGTAGGCCAGCGGCTTCTCACAGTACACGTCGAGACCCTTTTGCAGAGCCGCGATAAACATGAGTGCATGCCAATGAGGCGGGGTCGCTATGATCACGGCTTCCAATCCCGGAGTGTCCAGCAATCTCCTGTAATGCTTAAACGTCTTTGGACGTGAGCCTTGCATCTTCTCGATCCGGTCCGCGCTGTCGGCGAGATGTTGGCTGTCAACGTCGCAAACGGCTATAGCCTCTACACCGCCCACCTTGAAAGCCGCTCGCACGTCCGTCATCCCATACCCACCGCAACCAATCAGGCCCATTCGCAGCTTAGGCTCACCGTTTGCATTCTCGGCCCCCGCGCAGAGCGTACTCGTCATTGCGATAGCGCCGGCCGCTGTCGTGCTAATGAATTCTCGTCGATTCATCCTTTCCATAGCAAGTGTCCCTTCTGCCCGGTAAGCAAGGCCAATGTTGTGGTGTTATGTCGCCCAAGAATCGGTCATGAGCATTACACTGAAGATTTCGTTCTTCCACGTACTGAGATCTGATTTCAGATCATGGTACTTCCCAAAACACCGTTGTCAATCCAAACCCGGTCTGTCTGTCCAACCACCCAAACCGATCAACGGTGAGGCGTTCTTGCGGCAACCTGCGCGCGTAGCTCGGAACTCGGCCACATCGTCCAGTGCCCTGCCGATAACATAGAGGTTGAATCTGGAATCACCATGGGGTAGACTAAAGAGCATGTAGGAGATAATGGATGTCCCAGAAGATAAGGATCATAGCCAATACCGTTCGGGTTGAAGCGGAACTGAATGACAGCCCAACAGCTAAAGCAATATATGGCATACTGCCAATAGAGGCTTTAGCCCAACGATGGGGCGGAGAGATATATTTCTCTGTCTCAGCAGAAGCGGCTTTGGAGGCCGATAGCCGCGAGGTTCTGGAAGCGGGAGAACTGGGTTACTGGCCTCCCGGAAGTGCCTTCTGCATATTCTTCGGTCCCACGCCGTCGTCACAGGGGGATGAGATCAGAGCTGCGTCGGCTGTCAATGTGATTGGAAAACTGAAAGGCGACTGGTCAGGATTGTGGGATGTCAATAGTGGCGACAGCGTCACTGTCGAGGTAGCCTAAGTCCCCCTACTCGATGGTGCGCGGGAGGTGATTTGTGTAGAAGAACCGCTAAGGTTGGGGACTATATGACGGATGGACATTTTCCGGCGGATGTAGAAGACCGAACACAGTGATGAAACGCGCTGATGCCATGGCGCCATTCGCATCGGAGAACAGTCCGCTGAAGGGCAATCGGCACCGAGTGTGCCGTCAACATGATCAAACGAACGACAAGGATGCCTCTCATGAAAAAGTCTCTTATTGGTGACCTTTGTGTGCTCTTTGCACTTGTCTCTGCTCCAACCGCGGGTTCACACCCCCTATTGCAGCCGGTGGTTGAGGTCGAG
>JARRQQ010000736.1:0-2223 GCA_037381725.1 Sedimentisphaerales bacterium | reverse complement strand
GTATCTACAGCTTTGAGCCGGCAAACAACGGCGCCGGCCCGATGTGGTGCCACGGCTCGACATGCCTGGTTAGTCTCGGCGATGATCTTTTCGCCAGCGGCTTGGAGACCATCCCGGGAGGTAAGCCGCTCAACAATTGCCGCTGGATGCTATTCAAACGGGAACGGAACGGCTGGCGGAAGGTCTGCTTCGACGCGTCGGGGCGCACCCGAGAGCCCGCTCCACTGGCCGGCTACCCCGGCGGCCCGCTCTTTCTTTCGGCCAATCCGACCCTGAATACAGATCCGAACGCCTACTCCGGGCCGGCGCGCCCGGAGTTGCTCCAATTCACCGGCCAAGAGCCCGGCAGGCCCGCACGGACGTTGATCCCTGTGTGGTCAGGCCAGCCCAAGTTCACGGAACACTCCTATCGGAGCCTCACCGCCGATGGACCGAATCACGAGTTGATCCTCTTCCAAAACATCGGATATATACACGCCGACTGGGCATTTCTTGATCGCACCGACAAATGGAGCGCGCAAGGCCGGCTCAAATGGCCTTGGGGAGCAGATTACTCGAAGCCGCGGCCCATCCGTGTGTGTTATCCCAACGTGATGCTGAAAGATCGAGAGGTCCATTTCTGCGGGGTTAGCGACATTATCGAGCCGAACGAGCAATGGCGTGCGTTCAAGAAGCAACTCACCGGCCGGGAGTGGGACTACGACTTCCGACGGCTGTTCTATACCTGGTCGCCCGATATCACGACCAGCCGGTTTAAGCCGTGGGTAGAGATCGCCAGCCGCGAAAGGACGTGCGGGTGGATCAGTCCCGGCGATCTCTGGGTCGATCCGAACGGCAGAGTGCATATCCTCTGGACCGAACGAGCCATAGACGAGCGTCTGCGCGAAAGATTCTTCCCCGACGAAAAGCAGAGCTACTCGCTGAACTACGCCGTCATCCAGGACGGCGAGGTGATCTTGCGCCGCACGTTGCTGGCGGCTGAGGAGGGCAAGGCGAACGAACGTCCCGGCCGCGCGAGGTTCCACGTCACTCCGAACAATCGTCTGTTCGTGTTCTATTATGTGTCCGGCTCGAATACAAGCGGCCAGCCTGTCTCGGAGAACCGTCTGCAAGAGATCCTGCCGGGCGGGTCCGTTTCCGAATCCGTCCGGGTTCCGCTGAAAGAGCCGTTCGTCGATTTTATGACCGCCACCGTCCGAGCAGGCTCGCCTCCGTCGAAGACATTGGACGTGCTGGGAGTACGCCGGGGATCGGGCACAACGATCAGCTTCGCGCGCATCAGGGTCAACTGACAGGGACTCACAGGTCGTGGGTATGATGGGAGCCGTATGCCGAAGCTATGGTGGATAAGGTAGGATGTTTTTCGGATGCGCCAGATAACTGGTAAGGAGTAGCGGATGCAAGAGCCGTACAGTGAAGGAGTAGCGACCCACACTGGCCCCGAGTCATGTGGGTATCTTCGCGAGGGGATGCCTGAAGCGTTGACAGGGGTACATGCGGGCCGGGTATTGAGCCGCGTAATTACTTACATACCAGTCCGGAGCGCCGACGCTGTCGAAATTGTCGGAAGGCAACACTGGAGATGCCGCTCTCGCAAGGCATCTACAGGCTCCGCGCGGTCGGAGACCCCGTGCACGCATGGAAACTTCTTACGCAGGAACTGGGAGATCCCATATTTGGCCTTGCCTGATGATGGCAGCAAGGTCCGCACCGCGAATCCCTTAGGAGCAAGGCGGTGATGCACGAACATGGGAAGTCGGACAGCCCCATAGTACCGCAGAAGCCTACGAACAATGGCGGCTCTACATTACCGCCAGCGGAGAAGACAGAGGGGAAGGGGGCTGACCAAGGGCAATTCGTTCCAGCAAACCAGGTGCCGGACCCAGGGCCGGGATAGCCTGCCAAATGCGCTGCAATGGATACGGCAAGCAGCCGCCGGGAATAAGACGCTGCGGTTCACCTCGCTGTGGCACCATGTCTATGATGTCGAACGTCTACGGGAGGCATACTACAGCCTGAAGCACCAAGCTGCCCCGGGCGTGGACGGACAGACATGGCAGGAGTATGGACGAGAGCTGGGGACGAATCTCCAGGAACTCTCCGAACGGCTGAGGCGTGGAGGGTACAGGGCCAAACCGGTGAGACGGGTCTACATACCAAAGCCTGATGGACGGCAACGGCCGATAGGGATTACCACCCTGGAGGACAAGATCGTCCAGCGGG
>JARRQQ010000735.1:0-5493 GCA_037381725.1 Sedimentisphaerales bacterium | reverse complement strand
TTGGATTTTCCTCCACGTATCATCAAGGTTCTTTCACATCGTAGCACCGGAGCGTGTCGTGATAACGGAGATAAAGCCGGCCGTCGAGCAGGACGGGATGTGCCCAGGCGTCGTTCACGCGTTTGTTCAGCAAACGAAATTGTCCTACGATCTTCAGGCTGTCGGGGTCCGGCTTCAACAGGGCTACCCTCCCGCGTTCGTCGAGACAATAGAGGCGCCCGTCCGCGTAGATGGCCGCACCCGTTGTGAGGTCCTTCAACTCGCATTTCGTCCGGCCCGTCTGCCAATCGACTCCGAACCAATACTTGTGCTTGCTGTATCCGGCCGCGTAGAGCGTGCCGTTTACGAGCACGCCTGAGCCGGTCACGGTATCGAGAGGATGCGTCCAGACGTGCTCGACACTTATGCCTTCATCCATTGCGTGAAGCTGATAGGCTCTGCCCATCTCCGTGTACGGAGTGACGAAATAGATGCGCCCCGAACCGTACACCGGGGTGGCCACGTTCACACCGTATGGATTCTTCAGCGGGACGGTCCAGAGCAGCTTGCCCGTGTCGGCATCGACGCCGAAGCCGTGCGCCGACGAGCAACTGGCGATCAGCCGACGTCCGGCGAAGCGAAAGAGAATCGGCGAACAATGCGACGTCCTGTCGTCGCCGAGCGGCTCAGTTGTCCAGACGGTCCGGCCGGTGCGTTTGTCCAGTGCGGCCATGAGCGCTTTTCTCCCGCCGGGCGTGACGATCAGGCGCGGGCCATCCACCAACAGACACTCGCTTAACGCCCAGGTGATATTTTTGGCCTCGAACCGTTTCAGAATATCGACGGCCCAAAGCTCGTCGCCCGAAGCCGCCTCCAGGCACGCCACGCGCCCGTGTGCGTTCATGTGATACAGCCGCCCTTCCGAGTACGCGCAGCACGCTCGCGCCCCGGGATAGGAGCCTTTCCACGCCCGTCCGTTCGTCGCCCGCCATTGAATTGTCCCATTGAGATCGAGGGCGTAGATCACCAGGTCATTCCCTACGTCGCCCGTGATATACAGCCGGTCGCCAACGATAATGGGCGAAGACCATCCGGCTCCCAGGCCGTCGATCCTCCAGAGCAGCCCGGGGCCTTCCGGGGGCCAGCTCTCCAGCAAACCCTTCTCATCCAAAATGCCGTCTCGTCGCGGTCCTCGCCACTGAGGCCAGCCTTGCTCCGGCGAGCGAATCAGTCCATCGCCGATATTCTGCGGTCCGGCAACAGACAGGCCGGAAGCTCATTTCCGACAGTCCACCTTCTTCCCAAAGCCGTGACTCCGCCGGCCGCTCAAACCGCCGGAAACGCTTCCGCAACCACAGCCGCGAAGATTCTACTGGGACTCTCGCCCATCCGCAAGAAAAGAGATCAAGGTGGCGCTGGACTTATTCCAGAACGATGTGTTAGTATGCCGCCAGGTTGTCTGACGACTACTGCAGATTTCTGGATAGGGAGACATTCATGGGACAAGAGTCCTCGAAAATAAAGGTCGAATACGGCACGGACGTGACGTTTGTGACGTTTCTCGATGAGCGGATCGTCGATGACGAACAGATCAGGGACCTGAGGAAATCGTTGGAGCCCGTCATTGAGAAGAACGAGGCCGGCAAGCTGATTCTGAATTTTTCCAACGTTCATTTCATGACCTCAGCCCTTCTGGGCCTGCTAGTGAGGGTCCATAAGCGGGTGTGCGAGTCGGGCGGCCGGCTGCAACTATCCAACCTGGACGAGAACCTCCAGCGGATCTTCGAGATTACGAAGCTGACGCGGGCTTTCGACATTACGTAAGGATCGTTGGGTATGAACGCAGTCGTGCTTGGCAACGTGTGCAAGTCCTTCGGCGAAGTCCACGCGGTGGACCATCTCAACGTGACGGTCCCGGCGGGGAGTATTTACGGCTTCCTCGGTCCCAACGGCGCGGGCAAGACAACGACGATCCGCATGATAATGAATATCATTCGACCGGACAGCGGGCAAATTTCGCTGTTCGAGGGTACTGGCCCCGGTAGCCGTTCCGTCGAGCAGGCCAAGAACCGGATCGGATATATGCCGGAAGAGCGGGGGCTCTATCGCAAGATGACGACTCGCAAGGTCCTGGCGTACTTTGGGGCGATCAAGGGCGTTACGAGCCACGCGCTGGCTCGCCGCGTGCCGGAGTGGCTGGAGCGGGTGGACCTGGCGAATTGGGCGAATCGGAAAGTCGAGGAGCTGTCGCGCGGGATGCACCAGAAATTGCAGTTCGCCGTCACCGCGATCAACAATCCGGAGCTGCTCATCCTCGACGAGCCTTTCTCGGGCCTTGACCCGATCAATACCGACCTGCTCAAGGAGATCATGCTTGAAATGAAGCAGGAAGGCAAGACGATCATTTTTTCCACACACGTGATGCATGAGGCGGAGAAGCTCTGCGAATCCATTCTTTTGGTAAACAAGGGAAGGGTTCTTCTGGACGGCCGGTTGGACCGGATTCGATCCCGGCAGAAATCCGACATCGTTTCCGTCGAAATCGAAGGCGAGACAGATTTCATCGAACGGCTTCCTAAAGTCATGAAAGTGGCGTCTGACGGAAACCGGCTGGATATCACACTCGAACACGGCGCCGATCCGCAGGAATTGCTCCAGTCCCTGGTCGATCGCGTGCGCATCCAGGCGTTCGAGGTGAAGGTGCCCTCGCTGCATGAAATCTTCGTGGATTTGGTAGGCAAGAGCGATGCTGAAGCTGCTTAGAGTCGCCCAGCGCGAATACATCGAGACGGCCAAGACCAAGACGTTCCTTCTTTCGATCTTGATGCTGCCCGTCATGATCGGTCTGATTATGTTCTTCGCTAAGCGGTTCAATCGCCCCACCGCGGCAGCTCGTCCGCCGATGAATGTTGCGGTGACCGACCTGACGAATCAGCTTTCGGACCAGATCGAGGCTTCTTTCGACAACTACAATGCCGCCCATCCGAACGGAAGAGTCATTGTTCAAGAACTTCCGGCGGGCGGGGACCTCGGCGCCGTCGAAGAGCAGGCAAGAGCCAGGTTGCGCAGCGGCAAGCTGGATGTATACATCGTGCTCGACAAAGACCTTCTGGCCGGGCCCGGTAAGATACATTTCTACAACTATCAGCCGAAGCCGGCGGACGCAGGCGTCTTTGGCGCGATCAAGGATCGCTTGCACACCATCGTCGAGAACCAGCGATGCGAACTGCACAAGCTGTCGCGAAAACTGTTGGACGAGATTCGCATCGTGCCCCTCGAAGAGATCGATTTATGTACCTTTTGTTTCTGGGGATCATGACGATGGGCCAGCAGATGCTCAGCAGCATCATCGAAGAGAAAAGCTCGCGCGTGATCGAAGTCCTGCTCTCGGCGGTCAGCCCGTTCCAACTGATGGCCGGCAAGATCATGGGGCTGGTCGGCATCGGGCTGACGGTGGTGTGTCTCTGGGGTGCGGCGGCGCTGGCCACAGCGCGCTGGCAAGGCTTGAACGTCGGGATCGCCCCGGCTATGCTGCCTTACTTCGTCATCTACTATATTCTTGCGTTTCTGCTGTTTGGCTCGACGATGGTAGGGATCGGCTCGGTCTGCAACACGATCAAAGAGACCCAAAGCCTCATGACACCGATTGTGTTCGTTTGTATCATGCCGCTGCTGGCCTGGCAGAATATCATTCGGGATTCAAACGGCACGCTGGCCAGAGGCTTGTCGTTCTTTCCGCCGACCACGCCGATGGTGATGATACTTCGGCTGTCCGCCGGCACGCACATTTCACCGCTTGAGATTGTGGCTTCGATAGTACTTCTGGCGGCAGCCGTACTGGCGGCGACGTGGGTTGCCACCAAGGTCTTTCGGACCGGGATACTTATGTATGGCAAGCGCCCGGGCCTGCCGGAAGTGGCGCGGTGGCTGAGGCAAAGCTAGCGAAACGTTTGAGTTTGAATATCTAGATCCGGAATTCTAAATCCGAAACAACATCCAATGTTCAAAATACAAATGTCCTAAACGGAAGCTCTTGGAGGACCACGAAGCCGTTTTGAATTTCGGTCATTTGGATTTTGAATTTGTTTAGAATTTAGGGATTAGGGTTTTTTGGGCGTTGGAGTCAGGAATAGCGATACCTTGAAATCGAAAGTGCTCACAAGAGGTGCGGTTGCGGCGATTGTCTTCGGCCTCTTGTGCGCGTTGGCGGCGTGGCTTGCCCCGTCCGGGCACCGAAATCCCCAGCAAGCCATGTGGTACAGCGTCGTTCCTCCTCTGCTGGCCATCGTGTTGGCCTTTCTGACGCGCCACGTTTTGCCGAGCCTGGGAATAGCCATCCTGGCTGGCGGCCTGCTCACCCAGGTCGCGAAGGCTCCGCTCAGTATCGCCGCCTGGATCGCGGGCTTCAAGACGGCCGCGATGTTTGTGGTGGCCACCGTCACCGATAGGACAAACCTCACGATCCTCGCGTTCATTCCTCCCATCTTCATCATGATCGAGGTTCTCATCGCTTCGGGAGGATTTCGCGGGATCATCGTATGGCTGCTAAAACGGATCAAAGGCCACAAATCCGCCCAGGCCGCCACCGCCCTGATGGGCATTCTGTGTTTCATCGACGACTACACGAATGCGATTGTGGTCGGTTCGATGATGCAGCCGATCACGGACCGGTTCCGCGTCAGCCGGGCCAAGCTCGCCTTTCTCGTGGACGCCACGAGCGCGCCGATCACCGGGCTGGCCGTGATTAGCACCTGGATCGCCTATGAAGTGAGCCTCATGTCGGCGGTCGGGCAGAGCCTTGATATCGGCAAGAGCGGCTATTCGATGTTCTTCGACGCGCTTCGCTTTCGCTTCTATTGCCTGTTGATGATTACGTTCGTCTTCCTGCACATCTTCATGTCCCGCGACTTCGGCCCGATGAAAGCCGCGGAGAAGCTCGCCCGATCTACAAAGCCGGATACGGGGCGTGCGTCGCGTTTCAGGAACCCGCTGTCGAACATTCAGAGCGGGCGGGCGATCAATGCGCTGGTGCCTCTGGCCGGACTGATCCTCTTTCATCTTACGGGCCTGTGGTTCGACGGGACCTGGAAGTTGAAGGCGGATATGCGCGATTGGCAAGCTGCGAGCCTGACGGCCGTCGCGGAGAATATGCCGCCCAAGCCCGTCGATATCGAGAGCCTTTCGCCCGCGAGCTGGGACTACTGGCGCGAGGTCATCGGCCACGCCGAGAACAGCCCGGCTGTCCTCGCCTGCGCCGCGCTCTTCGGTCTGACACTGGCCTTGCTGTTCGGCAGATTCCTCGGCCCCGTTCGCACATCAGCTACCGTCCAGTGCTTCAAACGCGGCGCCAGACGCGCCATGATTCCCTTCGTGATATTGATCCTCGCGTGGTCGCTCAAGAACTGTTGCGACACGCTGAAGACCGGACAGTTTCTCACAACCGTCTTGGCCGACAGGATCCCGCCTTTCTTGTTTCCACCGATCCTTTTCACCGTAGCTTCAGTGACTTCCTTT
>JARRQQ010000734.1:0-2228 GCA_037381725.1 Sedimentisphaerales bacterium | reverse complement strand
AATGGCCGGATCGCCCGGAATCCAACGGACCTGGTTCCCAGGGCGTTGATGGCCTTGCGAGGCAAGGCTCGGATGCAGCGCTTCGTGCGTCAGGCGAGGGCCTTCGTCGGTGAAGATGATTTTGAGATGCTGGAGACCTGTCTCACCTTCGCGGAGCTGGGGATGAACAAGCAAGCCGAAGCCCTTCTCGATGCGGTATGTGTCAAGGCCGTACCGGACAGTCAGCGCAGTCCGTTGCCGCTCTACTATCTGGCCTACTTCGCGTCGCTGCAAGACGAGCCGGTCCGTGCGCAAGCCTACCTGAAACAAGCCGGACGGTGGAAGGACTTCATCTTTCCCTCCCGCCCCGAAGCCGTGGAGGTATTGCAGTACGCGATCAAGAGCAATCCCGACGATGCCGCCGCTCACCTTCATCTTGGCAATCTCTACGCCAACCTCGGGCGTCTTGACGAAGCCGCTCAACATTGGCGCCGGGCCGGCGATTTAGACCCGTCGCTGAGTATCGCCTTCCGCAATCTCGCCCTCTACGTCTGGGCGACGGAAAACGACTTTGCGAAGGCCGAGAGTCTCTATCGCAAGGCCATCGCCGCCCGGCCGAACGACCAGACGTTGTATCGAGACTTGGCGAGTGTCTTCCTGGCGGCGAAGAAACGCCCCGAGGCGATCAAGGTCCTCGAAGCGACACCGTCCAAAGGGCTCAAACGCGCCGACATCATCGTTATGCTGGCCCAAGCTTACTATGACGAGCAAAGGTACAGCGATGCGATTGACCTGCTCGAATCCACGCCGTACTTCGTGAACTGGGAAGGGCAGACGATCACCTGGGACCTCTTCCATAAGGCTCACGTGGAACGAGGTCAGCAGCGCTTCGAGGAAAAGGACTTCGCCGGTGCCCTGCAGGACTTCGAGGCAGCGCTGACTTATCCCGAGAACATCGGAGTGGGTCGCTCGAACAGACCTCGGGAGGCGCGCGCCCAGTATTGGCGAGGAAAGACGCTTGACGCCCTTGGCCGTCATGAGAAAGCCCGTGCGGCCTGGCGCGAAGGCGCCGCCGGACACGAACACTCGGGCGAGCAAAACAAGTATCGCGAGCTTTGCAGCGAGGCCCTCTCGACCTCGGAATAATCCGTGTGCCATACGGTTTAGCCGCGAAGGAACACGAATTTGCATGAAAGACCGTGACAATAGCCAATAGAAAATAGTCACTCATCAAGAATGGTGATTCTATGGATTTGAATGCGATTGGGATCAGTACGAACTTTACCGCGGTGGATTGGGTTATCGTGATCGGCTATCTGATCGCCGTCGTCGGCCTCGGCGTCTACATCAGACGATATATCCGCAGCGCGACGGATTTTATCGTGGCTGGCCGGGGCTTGAAGGTGTTCCTGGCGGTTGCGACAATGATCGGGACCGAGCTGGGCCTCGTGACGGTGATGTACGCGGCCCAGAAGGGCTTCACGGGCGGCTTCGCGGCGTTTCACATTGCCTTAGCCGCGGCGATCGTCACCTTAGTGGTTGGACTGACCGGGTTCATCGTCGTTCCGTTGCGGCGGATGGAGGTCATGACCATTCCCGAATTCTACGAGAGGCGTTTCGGACGGGGTGTCCGGATTCTCGGCGGTATCATACTGGCCTTCTCCGGCATCCTCAACATGGGTCTGTTTCTCAAGGCCGGGACCGTATTTGTCATGGGCGTGACCGGGCTGACCCACGACGTTCATCTGAAGATCATTATGACCGTTCTGCTCGCGATGGTCTTGCTCTACACCACCTTGGGCGGCATGGTCTCAGTCGTCGTCCTGGACTACGTCCAGTTCGTCGTCCTATCCTTCAGCCTGCTGGCGACGAGTCTGTTGTCTATCAGGTACCTGAACTGGGACAACATTGTCTCGACGGTATCGAAAGTCAGTGGCGAGGCGGCCTTCAATCCATTTCACGGCGAAGGGTTCGGCCTCTCTTACGTTGTATGGATGTTCTTTCTCGGGCTGGTCAGTTGCGCCGTTTGGCAGACGGCTGTGATCCGCGCCTGTGCAGCCAAGGACGTCCGCACCGTTAAGAAACTCTACGTGTGGTCGTCCATCGGGTTTCTCATTCGTTTCCTTTTGCCATACTTCTTCGGAATCTGTGCGTTTGTCTACATCGTGCAGCACGAGGCGTTGAGAGCCGTCTTTCTCCCGGACGGCGTCCACCCGGATGCAGAGACGAGTCGGATCGCCATGCCGGTG
>JARRQQ010000733.1:0-2234 GCA_037381725.1 Sedimentisphaerales bacterium | reverse complement strand
GGTGCCCTCGTGAAAACGCAGGATTTTTCCCAAAGGCTTCCACGTCAGGAGGTCGTGACTTTCGGCGATGGCCGTCTCGTAGCCGGAGCCGTCGAAGATGATGTACATCATGTACCACGCCCGGCCGTGGCGAAACACGCTCGGGCAATCGACCTTCTTGCCCTCCTCCCCTTTCAGGATGACGCCGTACTTACAAGGCGTTTTGATTTGCCCGTAGATGCCCTGCATGGTCTCGCGGCTGACTTTCCTGTCCGGCGGTTTGGCCGGGATCACTTCGCGGAAACTCTCCGATTCGGCAAATAGCACGGGACAAAGCAATGAGATTAAGCAACCGACGGCATGGGCGATCATGTAGGATGGGCAGGTTTCCTGCCCATGCCGTTTTAGCCGCGCCACATTAGCCGCATGGGCAACAGAGTTGCCCATCCTACACGGGTGTCTTTCGGTCATACGTCTATTCCTCAAACAGGCCACATTCAATTCGATAGAAAATGTAATCGCTCATTCTACGCTTTTCAAGAACGAGTATTCACAGCCCCTTTCCTACCGACATTGACAGAATGGCCTTATTCATCTAACATCTTATCAAGGGACGGTTGAGGTGAACCACCCTATGGACGTTAGACTGAATTCCGGATTGGAGATTAACTTGACCCCGGCATTGTCTATTTGTGTCATGGTTTTGAGCGCCTGTCTCGGTGGAGGGATAACGAACACCTCGGCAAGTCCGCACGCCGAGCTTCGCAGTGTGGACGTCGGTGACGTACAATGGACTGATGGCTTCTGGGCACAGAGGTTCGATGTCTGCCACAAGACGATGATCCCCAATATGTGGCGCCTCCTCAAAGACCCGCAGATCAGCCATGCCTACGACAACTTTCTGGTGGCGGCGGGTCTGAAACAAGGTAGCCACCGAGGACCGAAATGGCACGATGGGGACTTCTATAAATGGCTGGAAGCGGCGGCCTTTGTGTATGGGATCACGAAGGATGAGAATCTGGACCGGCTGATGGATCAGATCATTGACGTCATCGGCAAGGCCCAGCGGGACGATGGGTATATTCATACACCGGTTATCATCTCTCAGCGCCAATATGCGGATCGCGGGCGAGACGCCCGCGACACGAGCGAATTCCAAAACCGTTTGGATTTCGAAACCTACAACATGGGACATCTAATGACCTGTGCGTGCATTCACTATCGCGCGACGGGGAAGACGTCACTGTTGCTCATCGCTCAAAAGGCCGCGGACTACCTTTATGGAGTGTACAAGACGTCACCTCGTAACCTTGCGAACAACGCCATCTGCCCTTCTCATTATATGGGCGTCATCGAGTTGTATCGAACAGTCGGCGATCCGCGATATCTCGAACTGGCCAAAGGACTGATTGACATTCGCGATCTCGTCGAAGAAGGCACGGATCAAAATCAGGACCGGTTCCCCTTTCGCCAGCAGACCCAGGCCGTCGGGCACGCCGTTCGAGCGAACTATCTTTATGCCGGCGCCGCGGATGTCTACGCCGAGACGGGGGACAAGTCTCTGCTCGACGCCCTGGAGAAAATCTGGCGAGACGTGGCCTATCGCAAGATGTACGTTACCGGCGCGACCGGCGCGTTATACGATGGCGCCTCGCCGGACGGCTCGAAGGACCATTCATCGATTCAGCTTGTCCATCAGGCTTACGGCCGGGCGTATCAGCTTCCCAATGTCATGGCCTACAACGAATCGTGCGCCACGGTCGGTTTCGTTCTGTGGAACTGGCGGATGCTGGCCATCACGGCCCAGGGCCGCTTTGCCGATCTGCTCGAATTGGCGCTCTATAATGGTGTCCTCGCGACGATCAGCCTCGACGGGACGAAGTTCTTCTACAAGAATCCCCTCCGGCTGGTTAAGGATATGCCGTTCGAGCTGCGCTGGTCGCACAAACGCCAGCCGTACATAAGCTGTTTCTGCTGCCCTCCGAATACTGTCCGCACCATTGCCGAGGTCGCCGGCTACGCTTACAGCCTCTCAGACGAAGGCCTGTGGATCAACCTGTACGGCGGCAACGTGTTCGACACGCATCTTCCCGATGGCTCGCGGATCAGGCTGAACCAGCAAACCGACTATCCCTGGGAAGGAACAATCAGAATCACCGTGGAACAAGCCCCGAAAAAGCAACTCTCCATATTCCTGCGGATTCCCGGCTGGGCCGAAGACGCCCGCGTGACAGTCAACGGCAACGTGCTCGAAG